>JAKSKG010000017.1 GCA_024401805.1 Bacteroidales bacterium | reverse complement strand
GGTTGCAAGGGACGAGACCCTGCTTGCGGAAAGCCTTGATGACGGCTTTGTTGCCAACCTGACGCAGTTGGCCGTTGAGTTCAAAATGCTGCATTTTGTTTGTTTTTAAATGTGTTACTCATCCCGGAGCGGGTCCGGGACCCATTGCACCAAAACCTTGCGGTTTTCAAATGCGGGCGCAAATATAATGTAAATATCTGTTTTTGCAAAACTTACTGTCTTGCCGTTACGTATTCCGTAGCTTTGTTCCAGGCCAGATTCGTATATATGCCGTCAAGATAGTCGTTGCCGGCTCCGGTAAGGTAGCAGCTGAGCCCGCAATACGTAGCTATGTCGAATTTGTCAAGAAAACTTTCCGTATGGTTGCAGTAGGTCACGCATCCTTTGAGGACATTTTCCAGGGCGTCTCTCTCTCCCGAAGATATCCCGGCTTTTACAAGCATGTCTTCGAGGTCGAAGAACCATTGCTTGTTATCTCTGAAAAAACCCTGGACGTCGGCAGGGCCAAGCCTCAGAAGATTCTCCCTGTACTTGCCGAAGAGAGTCTTGCATACCTGCGCAAGACGCTCCAGTCCCGATGTGCGGATGCAGGAGATTGTGCAGGACCTGTCGTAAGATGAGCCCATACTGCTGGTGAAATCATAAAAACTGCGGCAGAAATCTTCCAGCGCATAATCGAAGTTCTTCATCACGTCGCCGATAAGGACGTCGTAACAATAGCCGCGTGTCAATATCTCCGTTGAGGAAAACGCAATCCTGTCGGCAATGTCCTTAAGTTCGTAAGCTACCTCCACGCCGCCCATCAGACAGGCATCAAGGATGAGGTAGTCGCAGTGGAAAGGAATGCAATCCTTGAGGTCCTGCAGTTCTATCTCGGCAAAAACCGGGGACGCCGATCCACCCTCCGATCCAAAAGACGACAGACGCGGTCCGTTACCGCTGAAGCTGTTGTAATAACCCTTTGGAAGCCAGCCTGTACCGTGGCTGGAAAGAACAAGCCCGTTGTGGTCCGTAGGGAAGTTCTCCTTGATATAAGACAGGACGCTGAGTATTGTTTCCTCGGAAGTGGAGACAGTGCTTCTGGGCAGGGTCAGCAACGTGTCGCGGCAGGTCGTGCCCCTCCAGTCGGAATACAGTCTGGTCAGAACAGGCTCCCTGTTGTCATAATGTTCGTATAACAGCACAGCCTTGGCGTCTGTCTTTATCGGAATGGGATTGTCGCATATCGACTGTACGTTGCCCTTCAGACTCGAGGCGAGCCCGTTGTTGTTTCCGAGGCACATTATGGTCAATACCCTGCTATATGGCTTTTCAGTCGCCATAGGGTCGGCTGAACCCTTTACACAGCCCTGGGTGAACAGCGCCAGAGCCATCAAGGAAAGCAGTTTTATTCCTGTGTTCATTTCGTATCCTGAGTTTGTCAAACAAAGATATTGAAAAATATTATCTTTGCCATCATGGATCGGGATAAAGCAGACAAAATCCTCCAGGCCTATGCCTACCATCTGGGTGTTGAACGCAAGCTCTCCGGCAATACGGTGGCTTCCTACCGCTCGGACGTGAGCTGCCTTCTGGACTACTGCGGGGCGGATCCGCCGGATATATCGGAGGGCGACGTCACGCAATTCTTCTCCGACCACGCCTCGGTACTTTCTAAACGCTCACAGGCCCGTTTCCTGAGCGCATTCAGGTCTTTCTTCGATTTTCTCATACTGGAAGGGGAGAGGACGGACAACCCCTGCTCGGGCATAGATTCCCCTAAGCTCGGCCGGTATCTGCCGCAGGTGCTTTCCGTCGGGGAGGTCGATTCCATCATATCCACCGCCGTTCCTAAGGACTGGAAAGGCTGCAGGGACAGGGCCATTATGGAAATCCTCTACGGCTGCGGGCTGCGGGTGTCGGAACTGTGCTCTCTGAAGATATCGCACGTCTACTTCAGGGAAGCCTTTGTCCGGGTGGTCGGGAAAGGGGACAAGGAGCGTCTGGTCCCGCTGGGCGAGACTGCCGCATCCGCCTTCGTACAATGGCTGGAACTGCGTCCGGAACCTCTGCCAGGATACGAGGATACCGCATTCCTCAACAGGTTCGGATCATCCCTGAGCAGGGTGTCCGTATTCAAGATGATAAAGGCCCGCGCACTGGAGGCCGGAATCACGAAGGAGATATCCCCCCATACATTCAGGCATTCGTTCGCAACCCATCTGGTCGAGAACGGCGCGGATCTGCGCTCGGTTCAGGAGATGCTCGGCCACGAGAGCATACTCACCACGGAAATCTACACCCACATTGACGCCTCGACCTGGCAGAAATCAGTCCTGGCCCATCATCCCAGACGTTAGCTTCGCGACGGCGGAACGAACATCGTCATATTCGTAACCCCTGGACAAGGCATATTTGAGCAGCTTGATCCTGCATTGGGGGTCTCCCTGCAGGGTGTGCATCTTTGCCTGGAGCAGACGGGACAGCTTCTCGCCTGCGCGTTCGGAATCTATTCCGGCGATTGCGGCATCTATCACGGATGCGGGAATGCCTCTGGCCCTGAGCGCGAACCTTATCTTCACGCTTCCCCATCCCTCGAGCGCAGACTTGTCCCTTGCAAAGGCCGATGCATACCTCGACTCGTCCAGATAGCCGTCTTTCAGAAGTGCTTCTATCAGAGGGTCCGCCGCCGAGCTGTCATCGGTGTCAAGCGCCTTCAAGGCCTTTTTCCTTATGTCCGCTATGCAGTACTCCCGTCTTGCACACTGGTTCTGGAGCCGCGAAAGCACTTTTTTCTGAAGATCGTCCATATCAGAAATCGAAACCGATGGAGGTGTAGAACTCGAACCTGCCTGTAAGGTCAGACCATTTCACGTTCGCCTTGACAGGTCCGGCAAAAGTATTGTACCCCAGTTCAAGCCCGGCTCCCCAATAGGAAGGCATGATGTCCGATCCCAGGTCTTTCAATGATTGTATTTCCTTGAAACAGCCGCCCTGTACCGAGATGTAGAGATTCTTCAACGGATTCACGCGCAGGTCAAGGTTCACTACCGCCGCGTGGTTATATGCGATATATGCTCCGTTCAAACCTATGAAAGGGATCTGTTGCTCAAGCATTCTTCCCGGAAGGTCTCCGCCTATGAAATTGGATGCGAACGGCAGTATCCCGTCCACGCTCACATTCCTTGCATACACGGACGGAATCAGTGCGACATAACTGCCGAACGGAATCACCTGCCTGTATTTAAGGGTGGCTATCCAGGCTCCGTCAAACCCGTTCATCCCGTCGATTGTCTTCAGCACGTATTCATAACCGCCGCTCAGTTCCATTCCGCGGGAAGGATAATACTTGTTGTCCATCGTGTATATCACTCCGTTCGCGAACAGGGAAAGATAATTGTCCCTTTCCGGATTCGGAAGAGTGGTGCCCTTGGACATCACCCAGCCTTCCGGCATGTTGGCGAACCTGTCCATTATTCCCAGCTGGAAGTCGACGGCCGTCCAGCGTATGTTGGACAGGTATGCCTTGGCATTGTATGAACGGTAGGCGCAGTTTACCACCCCGCTGTTGTTGAGTATGTCTCCTTTGTGATATGCCCAGTCGAATTCCAGATTCAGCGTAGGCAGATACGGAAGGTCCAGCGACCAGGTTGCGTTTGCAAAACGGTTCTGTCCCAGTTTCGCGCTCAGCTGCAGTTTGGAGCCCATGATCTTATGGGTATGGAATCCGATGTTGAACAACAGTGACGCCCATTCCTGACTGTCCATCCTATACCCGAATCCGAACTGGTTCACAGGTCCCCTTTCGCAGTGGAATACCAGATCGTACGGTTCCTGTTCCCCGTACAGGGAATAGTACACGGCATTGAATGCGCCTGTTGCCTGGACCTTGCTCATAGCCTTGTCGAGTTCCGCCTTGGAGACATATCTGCCCACCTTCAGGTGGATCTTGGACATCAGTGTCCTGGATTCCAGATCCGAGAGGCCCTCGAACCTGACCGAGCCCAGGAGCACCGGGGTTTCGGAGATGTTTATGGCCCTTGACGGCGGGTCCTGCCTTCTGGCGGACGGCATCCAGGCCAGAATATCCTCCAGGGCCTGGTCCTGCTCCTTTGCTGCCAGGTAACCCCTGGCGAACATCGTATCTACAGCCTCGCGGTTGAAACTCAGCATGTTATATTCCTTGATGCTGGGCTTGATCAATGCGTCTGGCCGGTCTATGTTCTTGTCGAATGCGTCTTTCCCCAGCATCTTGATGAACTGGGATACCAGATTGCCCAGGTGGTTCACCTGATAATATTCCGGATCCAGGTCCCCGAGTTCTATGCCTATGATGAAATCGGCTCCGCAGGCCTTGGCCACGTCGGTAGGGAAGTTGTTGCGGGTCCCGCCGTCCACCAGTATCATTCCGTGGTCCCTCACCGGGTCGAAGAGTCCCGGGATGCTCATTGTGGACCGCATTGCCGCGGTTATGGAGCCGCTGCCCCAGTTTTTCTCCTTGCAGGATACCATATCCGATGCCACGCACATATATGGAATCGGCAGGGTGGAGAAGGAAATGCTGTCCTGATATCCCACCGTCATCGATGCAATGAGGTTGTTGACGTTGAACCCGTATGCATAGCCGGACGGGAGGGAAGACGTAAGCCTGTTGATCTCCGACCTGGAGTCCAGATGGGTGTCGTCCCCGTATTTCATCTGCTCCTCCATTATCGCCTTGATGGTGCGCTTTTCGTAACTGAACGGAACGGAGAAGACATAGGTCTCCTTCTCCATCTTCTTGTTGTACGGGATGTATTTGGGGTCTATCCTGTCCGTAAGGGTTATGCCCCAGTCCTGGGTACGGAACAGTTCGGCTATGTCGTCCGCAGTGTATCCTATTGCATAAAGACCTCCGATAAGACCTCCGATACTAGTACCGCAGATAAGGTCGACAGGAATTTCCTTCTCTTCAAGATATTTGAGCGCGCCTGTCGTGGCGGCGCCTTTTGCGCCTCCTCCGCTGAGCACCAGGGCTACGGTAGGCCTGTGCTGGTCCCTGCGCACGGCATTCAGGCGTTCTCTGGTCTCACGTATGAAAGCAGAGTCGCTTGCCGGGTCCACCGAATCCATGGACAGGCCGTTGGGATAAAGTTTCTGCTGGGCTGCGGCGCCGGTGCCTGCAAACAGCGCTACTGCTGCGAGTGCTGCCCGGCAAGCATTCCGCAGGCTGCAAGAATGTCTTCTCCCCTTGAAGTTCTGATAGTGCATAATATTCCGTTGTTGTTGAGTCTTTCCATAAACATCTTCATGGCCGTGTCACTGGCGCAGTCATAAGGGAAGTCCGGAATCTTGTGGAACCGGATGAGGTTCACCCTGCATTCCAGCCCTCTGAGAAGGCGGATCAGCGCGTCCGCATGGACCTTGTCATCGTTGAATCCGTCGAACATGGTGTACTCGAAACTGACTCTGCGCTGGCCGCTGAAGTCGTAGCGGCGGATCAGGGAAATGACCTCGGATACGGGATAGGCTTTCTGGACCGGCATTATCCGTAGCCTCTCTTCCGGGAACGGATTGTGAAGGCTGATCGCCAGGTGGCATTTCTGCTCGTCCAGATAGCGCTTGAGTGAAGGCAGGAGTCCTACGGACGACACGGTGATCCTTTTCGGGCTCCATCCGAACCCCCAGGACGCAGTGAGTATCTCTATGGCTTTGGAGACGGCATCGTAATTGTCCATAGGTTCGCCCATCCCCATGAATACGGTATTCGTGAGTTCCGTGGATTCCTCTATCGAGATGAACTGGTTGATGATGTCCGCCGCGTCCAGGTTGCCGTGCCACCCCTGGCGCCCCGTCATGCAGAACTTGCAGCCCATCCTGCATCCCGCCTGGCAGGATACGCAGAGGGTCTTCCTGTCCGAGTCCGGTATCATCACGGCCTCTACGGCCGATGCTTCGGTGCCCGAGTGAGTGCTGCATTCGACAGGAAACAGGTACTTCCTCGTGCCGTCCGAAGACCCGGCGACCCCTACCGGCGCCTGGGCGCCCGTGCAGTAGCGTTGCTCCAGGGCCTCGCGTGAGGCCTTGGATATGTTGGTCATCCTCTCGAAACTGCCGGCTTTCTTGACATACAGCCACTCTGCAAGCTGCTTTCCGACGAAAGGCTTGAGCCCGCATTGCACTGCGGCTTCCTGAAGCTCCCGGAGATTCTTTCCCAGTAATTTTTCTTTCATACCGAACGCAAAAGTAACCAATTTATTTCTTATATTTGTAAAGTCGGCCAGCCAAAAGAGGCCGTACCTGGCTAAACTGTCAAAAACTTTTAATTTCAATCTCTTATGGCAAAAGAAACATCAGAAATTCCTAACGTCGATATCAATGCCGCAAAGCTCAAGGCTCTGCAGGCCACGATCGACAAGATCGAAAAGGATTACGGTAAAGGCACCATCATGAAACTCGGCGACCAGCCGGAATGGGACGTCCAGGTCATTCCCAGCGGCTCCGTTGCCCTCGACCATGCCCTTGGAATCGGGGGCTACCCCCGTGGCAGGATAGTGGAGATCTACGGACCGGAGTCAAGCGGTAAGACCACACTTGCAATACACGCGATAGCACAGGCCCAGAAACAGGGCGGTATGGCGGCCATGATCGATGCCGAGCATGCATTCGACCGCAGCTACGCGAAGTCACTGGGCGTGAATCTTGACACTCTGCTCATTTCACAGCCGGACAACGGCGAGCAGGCCCTCGAGATTGCGGACAGCCTTATCCGCTCCGGAGCGGTGGACATCGTTGTCATAGACTCCGTTGCGGCGCTCACCCCCAAAGCCGAGATCGAAGGCGAGATGGGTGACAACAAGGTCGGGCTTCAGGCTCGTCTTATGAGCCAGGCGCTCAGGAAACTCACCGCAAACATAGCCAAGACGAACACCTGCTGCATATTCATCAACCAGCTTCGTGAGAAGATAGGCGTCATGTTCGGGAATCCCGAGACTACCACAGGAGGAAACGCCCTCAAGTTCTACGCCTCGGTACGTATCGATGTCCGCCGCACCACCCAGCTCAAGGATGGTGACGAGGCTACGGGCAGCCGCACCAGAGTGAAGGTGGTCAAGAACAAGATGGCTCCTCCTTTCAAGAAGGCGGAATTCGACATCGTCTACGGCGAGGGAATCTCCCACGTCGGAGAGGTGGTCGACCTGGCAACAGATTTCGACATCATTCACAAGAGCGGAAGCTGGTTCTCCTACAATGACCAGAAGCTCGCCCAGGGCAGGGAAGCCGTCAAGCAGCTGCTCAGCGACAACGTGGAGCTCTGTGACGAGATAGAAGCAAAGATTCGTGAAGCCCTCAAATCCGTGAAGGATTAAGGGCAGGCCGGTCCTAAGGCTCTGGACCAATATTTACACGCTCAAGCTTCGCAGCGGTTTCGGAAGTGATTATTCCGGCCTCTGCGAGGCTTGCTGCATTATGCTCGCTGCGCGGCGTGTTCTGCCTGAACAGCACTACTGCCTTGGCCGTGTTCCAGTTTCTTATGTACGGATGAAGTCGCAGTGAATCGGCCGGCAGGGTCCATAGCCCGAACGGTCGGGCATCCTGCGGATTGCAGGTGACAAGGTCTTTCAAAGCGTCATATTTCTCCCTGTCGAAGCGGTAGATGTCCATCAGCTGCTCCGTGAAGGAGTAGCCTCCGAGCTCTTCCCTGTAACTGACCATCTTCGACGCGAAATAGCCGCCTATCCCAGGCAGGGAATCGAACAGGGCGGAGTCGGCCCTGTTTATGTCTATCAGAGGGATGTCTATGAAAGCTTCCAGCCTGCGATAGACGGAGTCCTCCACGACAAATGACTTTGCAAAATCGTTCTTCCTGCGGAATCTGCCTCCGGATTCGCGGTATCTGACAATGGAAGATGCCTGCTTGTCGGAGAACCCGAGGAGCATAAGGGAATCGTGGGATATGGTGTTGGGGTCGAAACGGAACGACTGCCACTTGCGCGGGGTGTACCTCGCGTAGATTTCCCTGGCAGCGGCTGGGTGGTCTCCTGCCTTGACGGTGATCAGGCTGTCCCGTTCCACAGCATTCCCGTCGGAACTGTCCACATATATTATCACGGTGTCCGGGGTGTCTCTGTGCGATACTATGCCAACAACCGCCGCCCTATGTACGAACAGTGCGATCTGAAAGCCTATTATCATGAATATTAAAGAGATGACCCCAATTCTGAAAGCCGCGGAAGGCTTGGAACTGTCAGGCTTGCCCTTCATCGTCGGTCTTGTATTTGTTGCGGTGCTCGCGCCTGCCCTCCTGGTGAAGGCCGGCGACCACGATTACGATCTCGCCTTTGGGTTCTGTGACTTTGAAGTGCTCCAGCACTTCGGAAATGGTACCGCGCGTGTGCTCTTCGTGAAGTTTGGAGATTTCCCTTGCGACAGAACATTCCCTGTCGGGTCCGAACGTCACGGCAAATTGCTCCAGCGTCGCTGTAAG
The DNA here is from genome assembly GCA_024401805.1 of Bacteroidales bacterium. Lineage (GTDB taxonomy): Bacteria > Bacteroidota > Bacteroidia > Bacteroidales > UBA932 > Cryptobacteroides. The sequence goes on along the minus strand of JAKSKG010000017.1, from coordinate 15,244 downwards.
ACGCCTTGGTGATTCATAGAATATCATAGTTCTTGTTTCAGTTGAAAGTTGTTTCAAAAGAGTCTGGCGGCCTTTCTTCAGGGGTAGGAAACCCTCGAAACAGAAACGGTCGCACGGCAGTCCGGAGGAAACCACGGCGGGAATGCAGGCGGTGGCTCCGGGAAGGGTCTGCACTTCGATGCCCTCTGCCGCACAGGTCCTGGCCAAAAGGAATCCGGGGTCCGATATTCCGGGCGTTCCGGCGTCGCTCACAAGCGCGACCTTCTCTCCCGCCAGGATGCGGTCCCTGATCATCGATGCCGTTTCGTGTTCGTTGAACTTGTGGTGAGAGAGCAGACGCCCCTTGATGCCGAAATGCTGCATGAGGACGGAACTTGTGCGGGTATCCTCGGCCAGGATAAGGTCTGCCTCCTTGAGGACGCTGACAGCCCTGAAGGTCATGTCCTCAAGATTTCCCACTGGTGTAGGGACTATTGTCAAAATTCCTTTGTGTCCTCTTTCCATTGCAGCAATAATTCACTATATTTGCTATCGGTTAACAAAGATAGTGTATGTTTTCAGAAAACAATAAAAAAACCGGCTGCATCGAGGTTATTTGCGGCTCCATGTTTTCAGGCAAGACGGAGGAACTCATCCGCAGACTCCGCAGGGCCCGTTTCGCCAATCAGCAGATCGCCATTTTCAAGCCTCAGATAGACACAAGGTATTCCGAGGTTGACGTTGTCTCCCACGATGCGAACAGTATTAAGGCCGTACCTGTCAAGACCCCTTCCCAGATACTAGAGTCCGGCCAGGGCGTGAAGGTCGTGGGCATCGACGAAGCCCAGTTCTTTGACAACAGCATCATCGAGGTTGTCCGTTACCTGGCGGACCACGGTACCCGCGTGATAATCGCCGGTCTCGACATGGATTATCTGGGCAAGCCGTTCGGTCCCATGCCTGAACTCATGGCTATGGCCGAGGATGTCCAGAAGGTGCACGCCATCTGCGTGAAATGCGGGAATCTTGCCAACTATTCGCACAGGCTCTCAAAGAGCCGCAAGCTGGTTCTTCTGGGAGAAACAGATTCCTACGAGCCTCTGTGCCGCGAATGCTTCAACAAGGCGCTTGCCTCGGACAAGGACTGATCAGAACAGTTTCCGGAATTTGAGATTCGTGAATCCTTTGCGGGAGACCTTTCCTGCAAGGGAGAAGCCCAGTTCCGTGTAAGACGCCCCGTCCGAGACTGCGGCGTCCACGTACGTCATCACGTCGTCCGGCTGTATTTCACGGGCGAAGGCTTCCAGAAGCTTGCCCATGCCTCCCACGACCCTTGTCCCTTCCAGTGAAGCATATCTTATCCATTCGTAGGAACGGGTCCCGTCTTTCATCTTTCTGGCGTTGGAGAAAGTTGCCACCGCCACGAGCGTGCCCGCCTCCATCCCGCTCCCGGGATTGTTGAGGAAGGCCCCGTAGCGGTATCTGGAAGTCGCGTCTCCCATCCTGTGGTTGGCGTTCAAAAAAGCGGCCGCCGTAATCTTGTCAATACGGCGGACGCTGCATTTTCTTGCAAAAACGGTAGGAAGGGTACCCAGACTGTCCACTACACTATCTGAGGCTTGCCCGGGCGTTCGCGTCTTTCTTCGCCGTCCAGTCTCCTCTCGGGCATTTTGCCTTCGAGCAGTTTCTTGTATGCGGCTCTCTTGTTGAATATGTCTATTGCCGCGAAAATTGCGGCTCTCATCGAACGGGAGTCGGCAAGGTCGGAACCTGCAAGTTCGTAGGCTGTACCGTGGTCCGGTGAAGTCCTGACTATAGGGAGTCCTGCCGAGAAGTTTACCCCGTCGTCGAATGCGAGCGTCTTGAACGGCTCCAGGCCCTGGTCATGATACATTGCCAAAGTGGCGTCGAACTTTTCGTAATTGCCGAGCCCGAAATAGCCGTCGGGAGAGAAAGGCCCGAATGCAAGTATGCCCTGTTCGTTGGCCTTTTTGATTGCCGGGATTATGATATCCTGCTCCTCGGTGCCGAGCAGGCCTCCGTCCCCGCTGTGAGGGTTGAGGCTGAGCACGCCTATCCTAGGCTGGTCGACTCCGAAATCCTGGATGAGCGAATCGTTGAGCAGCTTGAGCTTGCTTAGGATCTTCTCTTCCGTGACAAGTCCGGGGACATCCTTGAGCGGAACGTGGCCGGTCACGACACCCATCCTCAAGCGGCTGCTTGTCATGAACATCGCAACGTCACTGACTCCGAACTGCTGTTGCAGGAATTCCGTGTGCCCTGGGAATCCGAATCCTTCTCCGGACATTGCCTTCTTGTTGATAGGGCCCGTGACAAGCACGTCCACAAGGCCGGACTTTATGTCGTCAATAGCCTTGCCCAAAGCGGTGATTGCGGCCTTGGCCGAGTCCGGCGTAGCCTTGCCAGGCTCGGCGAAAATGCTGTCCGGCAGGCAGTTGACTATGTTCACTCTCTTGGTTTTTGCCTCTTTCGGGGAACTGATGGTGGCACACTCGACCTGCTCTATCTCCGGAATCGTCTTGCAATAGAATCCGAACAGTTTCGGGGAACCGTAAACTACCGGGATGAACATATCCAGTATCCTTGGGTCGGAAAGGGCCTTTATGATGACCTCGTATCCGATGCCGTTTGAGTCACCCTGGGTGATGGCCACTACTATCTTGTTGTCTTTCATATCTTTTTCAATTATTTTCCGTCTGGTGTGTATCCGTTGTCCTGCAACAATGACCCGCTTCTGTATGCGGCTACGGCCAGGCTGTCACAGCGCTCGTTCTCGGGATGCCCGGCGTGCCCCTTGATCCAATGGAAGTTAACCTTGTGTGACTTGTACAGCGGAACAAAGCGTTGCCACAGGTCGGGATTCTTAACCTTTTTCCAGTCTTTGAGGATCCAGTTCTCGAGCCAGCCTTCCGTAACGGCCTTGACCACGTAGGTGGAGTCGCTGTATACCTCGACCTCGGCATTCTGCCACCTGATGGCTTCGAGCCCTTTGATGACTGCGAGCAACTCCATACGGTTGTTGGTCGTAAGTTCGTATCCCCCGGAGAGTTCTTTTCTGGCATCCCCGCAGGTCAGGACCACACCGTAACCTCCCGGACCCGGATTGCCGCTGGCGGCCCCGTCCGTGTAGAGCTGTATCTTGGGTCTTGTTGTCATTTTGTACAAAATTAGTTAAATTTGTGGGATTAAGAAATCATAATATATATGAATATACTCGTTACCGGTGCAAACGGCCAGCTGGGCAATTCCATTCGCAGATTGTCCGCAGGCAGTCCGCACCGTTTCATCTTCACGGACGTTTCTGCTCCGGAAGGGGTCGAGACCGTATTCCTTGACATAACGGACAGGAATACGGTGTCCCTGGTGCTCGAATCCGAGCGCGTGGACCTGATAGTCAACTGCGCGGCATATACCAACGTTGACAAGGCCGAGACCGACGAGGACTTTGCATATACGCTCAACTGCATTGCGCCGGGCAATCTCGCCGAATCGGCAAGGGAGCACGGTTGCGCCATGATCCATATAAGCACGGACTACGTTTTCAACGGATCCGGCTGTACTCCCATCGGCCCGTACGAGACTCCGTCTCCACGCAGCGCATACGGCCGCACCAAACTTGCAGGAGAAAAGGCGGTGGCGGATTCGCTCTGCCCGTACGTCATCATCCGGACGGCCTGGCTGTACAGCGAGTACGGAAAGAATTTCCTCAAGACCATGCTGCATCTCACGGAAGTGAACGACACCGTGAAGGTGGTCTACGACCAGGTCGGAAGCCCTACCTATGCATCGGACCTTGCGGCGGCTATACTCAGGATAGCAGATGTCTGGGACAGAAAGGAGTCCGTGATATGCCATTTTACGGACCAGGGCGCGGTGTCCTGGTATGATTTCGCATCGGAGATTAATGCCGAGTCCGGCCATAAGTGCGACGTGCAGGCCTGCCTGAGCTCGGAATTCCCTTCCAAGGTGGACAGGCCGCATTATTCAGTGCTGGACAAGTCTTCCATCACCGAGAAGTTCGGCGTAGTGGTACCCAACTGGAAGAAATCCCTCGTCAAATGTCTAAACAACATCAGGAATGGCATACAATAGTACAATCATAATCACCGGAGGCGCAGGTTTCATAGGTTCGCACGTCGTGCGACTCTTCGTGAACAAATATCCGGACTATCACATAATCAATGTCGACAAGCTCACTTATGCCGGGAACCTTGAGAATCTCAAGGATGTCGAAGACAAGCCGAACTATTCTTTCGTAAAGGCGGACATCTGTGATTTCGACACGATTTTCGCGCTTATGCAGCGTGAACACGTGGACGGCGTGATACACCTTGCTGCGGAAAGCCACGTGGACCGCAGCATCAAGGACCCGTTCACCTTTGCCCGCACCAACGTAATGGGCACTCTGTCCATGCTGCAGGCGGCAAAGCTTTTCTGGGAATCGCTTCCGGAAAAGTTCGATGGTAAACTTTTCTACCATATTTCCACCGACGAGGTTTACGGCGCCCTCAAGATGACCTGCCCCGAGGGGGTGGAGCCGCCGTTCTCGACCAGGGCAAGTTCGTCCGAACATCATCTGGCCTATGGGGAACAGTTCTTCACCGAAGATCTCAAATACCAGCCCCACAGCCCGTACAGCGCATCCAAGGCTTCGTCGGACCACTTCGTGCGGTCTTTCCACGACACATACGGTATGCCTGTGGTAGTTACCAATTGTTCCAACAATTACGGACCTTACCAGTTCCCCGAGAAACTTATCCCTCTCTTCATAAACAATATCCGTCACCGCAAGCCTCTGCCTGTATACGGCAAGGGGGAGAATGTGCGTGACTGGCTCTTTGTCGAGGACCACGCCCGTGCCATAGATGTCATTTTCCATAAGGGAGTCATCGGCGAAACATACAACATAGGCGGCTTCAACGAGTGGAAGAACATAGACATCATAAAGGTCCTTATCAGAACGGTGGACCGTATTCTGGGGCGGCCGGAAGGAGCGGATGATGATCTTGTAACCTTCGTTACGGACCGTGCGGGACACGATCTGCGCTATGCCATAGATTCCACTAAACTTCAGAGGGAGCTTGGCTGGGAACCGTCACTACAGTTCGAGCAGGGCATAGAGAAGACCGTACGCTGGTATCTCGACAACCAGGAATGGATGGACCGCGTCACTTCAGGAGATTATCAGAAGTATTACGAGGACATGTATTCCAACAGATAATGAAACGTTTCTGCCTCATATCCGTCCTGCTGCTTCTGACGTTCAATCTGAATGCCCAGAAGAAGATAGACAACGGCTTCGTGGAATCGTACGTCCAGTATGTGCCTTTCGCTGCCGACCTGGGCCTTGGCCTTCTGGGTGTGGAAGCCGGCCATCGTTTCATGGACAGGGGAGTCGAGGCGGCATTGGGAGCAGTTACCGTCACATTGGCGGTGAATGTCCTGAAATATACCATACGTGAGGAGCGCCCGGACTCGCGTTCTTTCAATTCTTTCCCTTCCGGGCACACTGCAACGGCATTCCTGGGGGCTGAACTTGTCCGCAGGGAATACGGCTGGGGCTGGGGCGCCGGCGCGTATGCCGTGGCCGCCTCGGTAGGTGTGATGAGGGTATACCATCAGCGCCACTGGTGGTGGGATGCCTGCGCCGGCGCAGCGATAGGCGTGCTTGGCGCTTGGGCGGGGAGCGCGCTTGCGGAACCGGTCAAGAATCTACTCGGGCTTGATTTCAACGACAGGATAGCATTTGCGCCTACAGTGGATCCTCTTAGCGGTACAGTCTGTGCCGGAATATCTATTGCCCTCAAATGAAACGTCCATACATCATAGCGGGACCGTGCAGCGCGGAGACAAGGGAGCAGGTGCTCTCTACCGCCAGGGGTGTCAAACTTGCCGGAGCGGATATGTTCCGGGCCGGCCTGTGGAAGCCACGGACACGTCCCGGCTCTTTCCAGGGAGTGGGTGAGCAGGGGATGGAATGGCTCTGTGAGGTGCGCGACTCGCTCGGAATCAGGGTATGTACCGAGGTCGCGTGCGCTGCCCACGTGAAGGCTTGCCTGGATGCCGGAATAGATTGCCTCTGGATTGGAGCAAGGACAGCGGCGAACCCCTTCCAGGTGCAGGAAATAGCGGACTCGCTGAAAGACCGCGAAGTCCGTGTGCTCATCAAGAATCCCGTAAATCCGGATATTGAGCTCTGGGCAGGAGACGTTGAGCGCTTCGCCGAGGCCGGCATAAAGGATATCTTTCTGGTGCACAGAGGCTTTTCGCCTTCATCTCCGCTCAAATACCGCAACGACCCGCAGTGGGGGATTGCAGTCCGGATGCGCAGCCGCTTCCCGCAGCTTCAGATGCTGTGCGATCCTTCCCACATAAGCGGCAGCAGGGAATATGTACCGGAAATAGCGCAGAGGGCCCTTGACCTGGGAATGGACGGACTTATGACCGAGGTCCACTGCAGTCCGGAGTCGGCGCTTAGCGACTCGTCCCAGCAACTCTGTGTCGAGGAGTTCGCCCTTCTGGTGAAAGGCCTCGAGTTCAGGACCGCTGAAAGCACCGACAAGGCGCTGCGTGACACTCTGGAAACAATGCGCTCGCGTATAGACATACTGGACGAGCAGATAGTATCCCTGCTATCGGAGAGGATGAAACTCAGCCGCGAGATAGGCAGGACAAAGAAAGCAAACAACATATCGATAGTACAGACGGCACGCTGGGAAGAGGTCCTTTCCAACGTACGGGAATGTGCGATAAAGAATTCTCTGGACCCCGGATTCGTGGAAAACATTTTCAACTGCATTCACGGGGCTTCCATAAACGAACAGTAGAATGATTGCCGGAAACAAGGAAGAACTCATAAGATATTGCCTGGCCAATGACGTCAGGGTGATGAATTTCCATTATTGCGGAACAGACACGCATCTCAAGACACTGACCTTTGCATTGCGTGACCGCAGCCACCTCGAGAACATACTCGAGGCCGGTGAGCGTGTGGACGGCAGCAGCCTTTTCCCGTTTCTGGAGGCCGGCCGCAGCGACCTGTACGTGATACCGGTCTACCGCACCGCCTTCCGCAATCCTTTTTCCGAGGTCCCTGCAGTCGACGTGCTGTGCCAGTTCTTCGACCGGGACGGAAAACCTTTCGGGAATTCGTCACGATATGTTCTGTCCAAGGCAGCCCGCTGCTTCAAGGAGCATACCGGCCTGGAAATGCAGGCTATGGGGGAGCTGGAATACTACGTCATGGCCCCGGAGCAGCCCCTGTATCCGGTCAAGGAGCAGAAAGGCTACCACGAGAGCGCGCCATTCTGCAAGTACGAAGATCTGCGGACAGAGGCGATGCTGCTCATAACCGCCGCCGGAGGCAAGGTGAAATACGGCCATTCCGAGGTCGGGAACTTCACCCGTGACGGAATACTGTACGAACAGAACGAGATAGAATTCACCCCCGACGACATAGAGGATGCCGCTGACCAGCTGGTCATTGCACAATGGATAATGAGGCAACTTGCCTGGCGCAGGGGAGTCACGATATCGTTCGAACCCAAGCTCTCGGTAGGAGAAGCCGGCTCGGGCCTTCATATACATTGCAAGTTCACCCGTGACGGTAAGAGTGTGATGACGGAAAACGGTGTACTGAGCGCTGTAGCACGCAAGGCGATAGCCGGTCTGATGGATATGGGTACGTCGCTTCCGGCCTGGGGCAATCCTAGCCTCAATTCTTACCAGAGACTCGTTCCCAATCAGGAGGCGCCTACGTCGCTGTGCTGGTCGTACTCGAACAGGAGCGCGCTTGTAAGAGTACCTCTGGGATGGGCTTCCGGCTTAGACATGGCCGGCATTGCCAATCCTGGAGAGAAATCACAGGCCTGCGATTTCTCTGCCAAACAGACCTTCGAATGGAGGGCATCGGACGCATCGGCGGACATATACCTGCTGATGGCGGCGCTATGTTGTGCGGCCCGCCACGGTATATGCACCCTGCCGGATGCCGATGCCGTTGCCCGAAGAACCTATGTGGACCTGGGCGTGAACATCCACGACAGTTCCAACCGGGAAATCAAGGATTCGCTCGAACAACTTCCGTCTGACATGGCCGGAGCTGCGGATGAACTTGAGAAGGACAGGAAGGTCTACACCCTGGACGGAGTGTTCCCGGATGAACTCGTTGATTATCAGATAGAATACCTCAAACATAACTTGTAATATGACTGAAAGACTTAATAAAACTCTCAATAGGGCGATTTCCGGTTACCTCGACACCAGGATAGTCTTTGCAATGGACTTCTTCATGTCCGTGATGGCTTCCATACTGGTGCTGGCATTGGTTGACGTGATTTCCGATTCCAGTGTTTTCCCGTACAGATTCAGGCTGATATGGGTATCCGTATCCATAATTTCCACTATCCTCGTAATAGGTACGTCGAAGACTTACAGGCTCATCATCAGATATACCACCCTCAAGGACGTGATGTCGTTCGTTCTGGCGGGCTTGACAAAAGAAGGGATTATGGGCGTGGCACTTTTCATATTCGGTACAGCAACCGGAAAGTTAGTATTCGGTGACAGGATAGTGGGATTCCTTCTTCTTGACCTTGCTATGACCTTGTTTCTTATCGTAGGTGTCCGAATAATAATGATTGAGGCTTATAACCTGTATGTAAGCAAGAACCGTTTGCCTGCCAATCTGACCAAAGTCCTGATTGCAGGAACCAGCGCTAAGTCCGTTTCCGTCCTGGACCGTTTCTTCAATTCCGGCCATTACTGTGTGACGGGTTTTGTCACTACAGTGATGGAAAACAGCCAGAGAAGCGTTTCCGGTTATCCGGTCTTCAGGGTTGACAGCAAGGAAAGCCTTTCCAAAATAGTTCGCAGCGAATCTATAGGAGCCCTTCTGTTCACAACTCAGGACGAACTGGAAGAAGAAAAGGACAGGTTGGTGACCTATGCCACCGAGTGCGGTCTCAAGGTTTTTGTCACCTACGGATTGAACGAATACAAGGACGGCAAACTCAGGACCGGTGTCAGGGAAGTCAGGATTGAAGACGTGCTCGGACGCGACGAGATCGTGACCGACCCTGAAGCTATGAAAATGCAGTTCAAGGACAAGGCAGTCCTCGTTACCGGCGCGGCCGGAAGCATAGGCAGCGAATTGTGCCGCCAGCTTGCCGGGTTCGGTGTAGGCAGCCTCATCTTCTATGACAATGCGGAGACTCCGCTTCATAATCTGCGTCTGGAGTTTGAGGACAAATTCAAATACGTGGCAATCCATCCTGTGATCGGTGACGTGAGGATGGAGAACCGCCTGGATTATGTTTTCAGGAAGTTCAGACCGGATATCGTATTCCACGCAGCAGCATACAAGCACGTGCCTCTGATGGAGGATAATCCTTGCGAAGCCGTGCTGGTAAATGATTACGGTACCATGAAGGTAGCCGACAAATGTGTCGAGTATGGAGTAGAGAAGATGGTCATGATTTCAACGGACAAGGCCGTGAACCCTACCAATGTGATGGGCTGCAGCAAGAGGATAGCCGAGATATATGTCCAGAGCCTCGGACTTGCGATAGAGAAGGGGGAAATAGAGGGGCGTACGAAGTTCGTGACCACCAGGTTCGGGAACGTACTCGGGTCCAACGGTTCCGTCATACCGCGTTTCAAGCAGCAGATAGAAAACGGCGGTCCTGTGACCGTCACCCATCCGGATATATGCCGCTTCTTCATGACCATCCCCGAGGCCTGCCGTCTTGTGATGGAGGCTGCGTCCAGCGACATCTCCAACAGGATATGCGTGTTTGATATGGGCCGTCCTGTAAAGATAGCGGATCTGGCGAAGAAGATGATACTCTTGTCCGGATACAAGCCGGGAGAAGACATCGAAATCGTATATACCGGACTCAGGCCCGGAGAGAAACTGTACGAGGAAGTGCTTTGCAAGTCGGAGGATACCGATCCTACGTCACACGACAGAGTACGCATAGCCCGGGTCCGCGAATACAAGTATGAAGACGCTCTTGCGCTCTTGAAGGAACTTTGCACTCTGGCAAACCAGTCGGATATCATAAGCGTTGTCAGACATATGAAGTCGATGGTTCCCGAATTCATTTCCAAGAATTCCGTGTACGAGCAGTTGGACGTTCCTTCCGGAAAGAAAAAGTGGGGGGGGGTACAAAATCGACTGATTTATAAGTAGTTATGAGAACAGATATAGTAATCATGGCAGGTGGGGTAGGAAGCCGCCTGTATCCATTGAGCACACCTGAACACCCGAAGCAGTTCATAGACCTTCTGGGGGTGGGGAAGACTATGATACAACTTACAGCCCAGCGGTGCCTCTCGGCTGTGCCGGACGCCGGGATATGGGTCGTCACGTCGGCATCGTATGTGCATTTCGTGAAAGAGCAGTTGCCGTTTGTGCCGGATGACCAGATTCTGTCCGAGCCTGTCGCACGTAATACCGCCCCCTGCATAGCATACGCCTGCAGAAAAATCGGAAAGAAATATCCGGATTCCAATATCCTTGTCACTCCGGCAGACGCATATGTTCCCGACTGTTCCGCCTTTGCGGCAACCGTGAGGGAAGCCTTGGATTTCACGGCTGTATCGTCGGCAATCGTATGCATAGGTATCAAGCCTGATGCTCCCTGCACACAATACGGATATATTCAGGGATCGGGGACCATCGTCAACGGACAATCCATAGTCAAGGTCGAGCGTTTCAAGGAAAAGCCGGATATCGAAACCGCAAAGAAATACCTTGAACTCGGAGGTTTCTATTGGAATGCCGGAATCTTTGTATGGAACGTATCCACCGTGCAGAACGAACTTCGCCTGCATGCTCCCCAGATAGCTGAAAGGATGGATGAACTTGAGCCTTCAATGTATACGGATGCTGAGTCAGAAGCACTTGAGAGGATTTTCCCTCAGTGTGACAAGATATCCATCGATTATGCGGTTATGGAAAAATCCGCCAATGTATATATGGTCCCCGGCAACTGGGAGTGGAGCGACCTGGGCAGTTTCGAATCCATCGAGAAGATAACAGGTAAAAAACTTCATTAATATTTGGAAATATCCAAGTATTGATATACCTTTGCAGTCCCCAAAAGGGTTGGAAGACTCGTTAGCTCAGTTGGTAGAGCATCACACTTTTAATGTGGGGGTCTCGGGTTCGAGCCCCGAACGGGTCACGTTTATTGAAATTCTGCTTCCCTAGCTCAGTTGGTAGAGCACCTGACTCTTAATCAGGGTGTCAAGGGTTCGAGCCCCTTGGGGAGCACATAAAAAAAGACAGCCGTTAGGCTGTCTTTTTGATTTTTCTGAACCTGAGTCCCAGGACACCCCAGAACGCCTCGCCGAATATGCTTCCGGACATCTTGGAAGTGCCTTCCTGGCGGTTGACGAATATGACAGGGACCTCGGCAATCTTGAATCCCAGCTTATGTGCCGTGTATTTCATCTCGATCTGGAAACCGTAGCCTTTCATCCGGACGGCGTCAAGGTCCAGAGTCTCCAGGACTCGGCGTGAATAGCACAGGAATCCTGCAGTGCTGTCGAATATCTTGAATCCCAGAACAGTGCGTACGTAAACGGATGCGAAATATGACATAATTATTCTGCCAATTGGCCAGTTGACCACGCTGATTCCCTTGCAGTAGCGTGAACCTATTGCCAGATCCGCCCCGTTTTCGCAGGCTGCCAGCAGGCGTGGCAGGTCCTCCGGATTGTGGGAGAAATCCGCATCCATCTCGAACACGTAGTCATAACCGTGTTCCAGCCCCCACTTGAAGCCCGTGATGTATGCCGTGCCCAGTCCGAGTTTTCCGCTTCTTTCAAGAAGGTTGAGCCGGGCGCTGAATTCATCCTGCAGTTCCTTGACTTTTGCTGCCGTTCCATCCGGCGAGCCGTCGTCGATTACAAGGATTTCGAATTCCCCGGGCAGTGCAAACACTGCGCGGATTATCTTCTCGATATTTTCAATCTCGTTGTAGGTTGGGATGATTACTAACTTTTTCATTGCGGAAGTCCATAAAGGTTCAAATACAAATATATCAAAAAAACTTCCAATTGTTGTATCTTTGGGAAATTAATGGGAAAAGCAGTGGCAGCAACTATCAGAACTTTCAACGTCCCTCCGCGTATGAGTACGCGGCAGCTTAGGGAAATAGCCGCTCTGGCGGATACGGAATACACGATATTGTACACCAAGCCCACAGAACTCAGGTGGCTGCAGTTCGCCCGTGAGCGTATGGCTCAGGTAGCCGGTTACACCGGCGCAGCAATGGTGTACTCGGACCATTTCAACGTAGTCGGCTCTGAAGTAACCGAGGCTCCTGTCATCGACTGCCAGAAAGGAGCCCTGCGTGATGACTTCGACTTCGGAGGCGTGCAGATGTACCTGAGTTCGGCCTTGAAAGAAGCTGTGTCCCGTATGGATGTCGAATACCGCTATGCTGCTCTATACGATCTCAGGCTTAAGGTCAGCCAGAAAGGGGAACTGGTGCATATCGGCGAGTACCTTTATTACGAGGTGGAATCAGACACCCGCAAGACGGGGGAGCGTCTTTTCGATTATGTGGATCCGCGCAACCGCGAGGTTCAGATCGAGATGGAGGCGGCCTGCACCAGGCATCTCAAGGATATCGGGGCCTGGCTCGCGCCGGAATTCAAACCGGTCGACCTTTCCGAGGGCGAATTCGCCTTCGAGGCGTCGGTGGTCATACCTTGCAGGAACAGGGTGCGCACCATAGGGGATGCAATAAGGTCTGCCCTTGACCAGAAGACGAATTTTCCATACAACGTCATAGTCGTGGACGACAACAGTACGGACGGTACGGTGGACGTTATCCGCAGTTTCGACGACCCGCGCCTTGTCTATATCGCGCAGGATCCGACCTATCACGCAATCGGAGGCAACTGGAATGCGGCGCTTCATCATCCTCTGTGCGGCAGGTTCGCCCTCCAGCTGGATTCCGACGACGTGTACTCCGGCCCCGACACCGTGCAGAGATTTGTCGACGCATTCAGGGCTCAGAACTGCGCGATGGTCATAGGGAGCTATCAGCTTACGGACATAGACATGAACCCTCTGCCTCCTGGAATAATCGACCATAAGGAGTGGACCGACGATAACGGCCGCAACAACGCCCTGCGCATCAACGGGTTGGGGGCGCCTCGCGGATTCTGGACACCTCTGGCCAGGGAACTCAATTTCCCTATCACCAAGTATGGCGAGGACTATGCCCTCTCTCTGAGAATCTGCCGGGAGTACAGGATAGGACGTATCTGGGAGGTGATGTACAATTGCCGGCGCTGGGACAACAACTCGGACGCCGCACTCAGCCGTCAGAAGGAAAATGCGAACAATTTCTATAAAGACAGCATACGCACCTGGGAACTCCAGGCCAGAATAAGGAAAAACAAAGACTGAATGATATATGGATCTTAACGGTAGAAGGACAAGCGGCAACGTAGACGATCGCCGCGGACAGAGGATTTCCGGCAAGGCAGTCGGAGGCCTTGGGCTTGGAGGAATGGTCATCGTTGGAATCATCACGCTCCTGCTCGGGGGGAATCCTGCAGACGTGATAAGTACGGTGAACAGCCTTTCGGGCGGTACAGAATATGTGACAACCCAGGTTGAGACCACTCCGGAAGAGGATGAACTTGCTGTTTTTGCCTCTCGTATTCTTGCCGGTACCGAGGATGTATGGACCAAGGTGTTTGCCCAGAACGGCCTGCAGTACATTCCTCCCAAGATGGTTCTGTACAAGGATTATGTCCAGACAGGAAGCGGGATGGCATCTGCCCAGACCGGGCCGTTCTACAACAGTGCGGACCAGACGGTATATCTGGACCTGGCGTTCTTCACCGGTATGAAGAAAGAGATCGGCGCCGACGGGGATTTCGCTTATGCCTATGTTATCGCCCACGAGGTAGGTCATCACGTGCAGTATCTGTTGGGCACTCTGCAGGATGCGCATTCGCAGATGTCACGCATGAGCGAGAAGCAGAGCAACCAGATGAGCGTGCGCCTGGAACTCCAGGCGGATTTCTATGCCGGAGTCTGGGCTTACAACGACAACGAGATGTTCGGATCCCTCGAGAGGGGAGACGTTGAGGAGGGCCTTGCCGTAGCCTCCAAGATAGGTGACGATTATCTCCAGAAGCAGGCTTACGGTTACACCGTTCCGGATTCTTTCAATCACGGCACTTCCGAGCAGAGGTCAAGATGGCTCAGGAAAGGTCTCAGCTGCGGTGATATCCGCCAGGGAGACACTTTCAGCCTGTCATACGGCAGTCTGTAATTACTGTCCGTGGGGGACTTTCTCCACGACATGGGGCATTAGTTCAGTTGGTAGAACGCCAGGTTCGCAATCTGGAAGTCGGGAGTTCGAATCTCCTATGCTCCACTTTCTTTATTGGGGGCTAAGCCGCCCCCAAACCCCTTGCCGCTCCTTGCTCCCGTATGATTTGCTTCGCAAACATACCCGCACCGCGGTACTCGCTGAGGCGAGTAATGACATCCCGGCCTCCGCGGTTGCGCTGATGCGCAAGTCGCTGCGCTTGACTACCCGCACCGCGGTACGCTCTGAGGAGCGTATTGCTGCCTGCGGTATTGCCGCTCCCGGTATTGCCTTCCGGAGTCACCATGAACAACGTCATGCTGAACTTGTTTCAGCATCTCCTGTTGCATCTGCAAGGCAAGTGATGCCGACTTTAGCAATGCCCCTTCATCCGCACAGGCGGATGAACACAACATATGCTTTATCATCCCATACCGATGAATGTTTTGTCCGTAAAATGAAAGTGGTAAAAAAGAGACAAGGCAGAAAAAGTTCCCGCCTTGTCTCTTTTTGAAATATGCTGATGAAGCAAGCTACAGCGTAATCATCTTGTGTTCGATGGGCCTGGCCAGAGTTTTTGGGGCGAGCGGCTTGCGTTGGCTGGCGCTGATGGATTTGCTTGCAGCTGTCGCGGCAAAGCTCTTCGTGCCTACTGGTGAGGCACTATTCACGCTCCAGCCGGCAGGAATAAAGCTGTTGCCATATTGAACTGCAAGATTCTCAGGGCACTCGAATGTGCCTTCAGTCCCGACTCCTGCGACCCAGTCGACAGTGGCCTCAATATCCTCACTCCAGTCAGTGAATGCAACCTTGATGTCATTAAGTTTTGAACAACCATAAAACATTTCATAATAACAGCCATAGACAAGCTCCGTTGCCGGAAGTTCAGGAGCCTTCGT
>JAKSKG010000016.1 GCA_024401805.1 Bacteroidales bacterium | reverse complement strand
AAATACAAATAGAAGCCGAGAAGCGTTGTGCTGTCCGCGAAGCCCGCGAGGAAGGTCTTGCAGAAGGCTTGGAGCAAGGCCTGGAACAGGGTCAAAAGCAAGGACTTAAACAAGGCCTGGAGCAAGGTCAGAGGGAGTCTGCCAGAAACTTCAAGTGTTTGGGTGTGGACATCGAAATCATCTGCAAAGCCACAGGACTCTCAAAAGAGCAGGTCGAAGCCCTGTAATTCGTTACCCTTCCCGGCAAGAACGTTACACGTTCCAGCCGGAGGCACTTGCCGTAGTCTGAAAAATCTGTACAGGTGAAAAAACTTCAGACCAGTTCCGGAATGATGGAATCGCGGTCGCCGGGCAGGAAATCGATTACAGGGACTTCTATCGTAGTGTAGCACCCGGGCTGCTGACGGGTGGCCGCACGTGCCGCACACACAAGAATCTGCCCGGTCAGAGCAGGATTGTTGATGCGCATATTGAAGTCCATCTGCTGTCCGCCGGTGCATCCGGAAATGCCCGAACGCTCCAGCTTGACACCGTGCATATGACTGTCTATTGTATCCACGCTGGGAACCGCCGTGACGGTAGTCCTGTCACTGGCAAAATACGGATCTGTCCTGACAGCCTCCTCCACTGCGGCAAAATCCGCTCCCGGTTCAAGTTCCACATACACCTCGCGGCTATGGACTCCGTGTCCCTGGGGAATCGTCATGCTCAAGGCCTTGACAACGCCATCCTTGGACGCAGCCACCACGGAATGCCCCATAGAACGCCCCGGGCCGAAATTGGTATAGGTCGTCCCCTCTGGAGCCATAGCGAGCAACAAGGCGCGCACGATCGAATCCGTTCCGGGATCCCACCCGGCGGAAACGATGCTTACACAACCATTCGCCCTGGCTACAGGTGACAACTCCGAACGCAATGCGGCTATCCCGGTATGAATGTCAAAACTGTCCACCGTACTGATACCCATTCCCAGATATTTCAAAGCGTTTTCCCGCACGCTGCGCGATGGAGTGGCAAGAATTGCCACGTCCACCCTGCCGAGTTCGGATATGTCCGACGTCACCTTGATCCCGGAAAGTCCGGGTATACCCTCGGCGCTGCCGCAACGACGCACTACCCCGGCACACTCCATATCCGGAGCGGCCTTGAGCGCATCCAGGGCATAACGCCCGATGTTACCGTAACCGACTATCGCTACCCTTGTCATACGCTATCCTACTATCGTAGCGTCCTTGATCCCGTCCCCACTCTGGGCCTTGAGGTCATTGTAGAAAGCAGCAACGGCGTTCTCGACATAAGGCTGGAGCCACAGGAAACCTATGCCGCAGGAAATTATGGACAGAAGGAACCATCCTATGAAGCTAAGGTACAGGTAGAACAGATCGAACTTGTGCCCTTCCATCATACGGCAGCTCTCTGAAATCGCCTGTGAAACAGTATATTCCGGATGATCCTCCGCAATGTACGGAGCCATTGAATATGCAAAAGACTTGATGATTCCCGGAATGATAAGCAGTAAAGCCCACAGGAAAGTCTTGACAGCCACAAGCAGCATTACCCACACGGACCTGAAATAATGATTCAGAGGAATCCTGAATTGATTCTCGACCAATGCAGTGTCCTGCCTCTCGTAAAGGAACCTCATCGCATTGGAGAAACCGTACTGTAAAGGGAAGACTACGAATACCATGGCAACGGCGCTGACTCCCGATAACCAGTTGAAAGGAGATGCCAATTTCCCGGCAGAAGAAGGAATCTCGTTCGCTCCGGAAAGCACCATAGCAATTGCGAGATATATGAGAGTCGCGAGCACGGCCGGCACCCAGTTGCCCTGAAGCGCGGCAAGGGATGCGTTCTTGTAATCCTGGTTGGTTTTCATATTCTTGTAGTTTTATTTTTCAAATATAGCAAAAACTGCAGATCCGCTGCCGGACATAGAAGCATAAATTGCACCCTGGTCATAAAAACTCTGCTTGAGGGCGGCAATCTGCGGATGAGCGGCAAATACCGAAAGCTCGAACGAATTCTGCAGCAATCCCTTCCACTGGCAAACAGGACGGGAAAGTATTTCTTTCAAAGGCATTCCGTCATACAAGGAAACGCCCCGGTATGCCTCGGCGGTACTTACCGACACCCCGGCCGGAACCTCGACCCGGAATTCATAAGCGCCGAAATCCGCCTCGAAAGGAGTGAGAACCTCACCGCGGCCCTCTCCCAGCATAGGAGAGTCGTACACGAAAAATGCGCAGTCGCTGCCAAGACGGGCGGCATAGTCCGCAAGCGCATCGGTATCCAGTCCAAGGGCGAACATATCATCAAGTACCCGCAGCATCCAGGCGGCATCCGAAGAGCCGCCGCCCAGGCCGGCGCCGACCGGGATTCCCTTGTTAAGGACTATGCTCACAGGCGGCAGGTCGAAGTCCGCCTTCAGCATTTCGTATGCGCGCACCGTAAGGTCCCTAGACGGATCCCAGCTGCAAGGGCTTATGCGCACCGATAAAGCCTCCGCCCTCTCTACCGTAAGTTCATCGTGCAAGGCCGGATAATGCACGAAAAGGGTTTCCAGATCGTGATACCCGTCGGGGCGGCGTCGCAGGACGTTGAGTCCTATGTTGAGCTTTGCATCAGGATAAACTGTCATATATCTGCTGCCTTAGTTCTTCCGGCAGGCGTGATGCCACGGCCGAAAGGAAAGATATCATCTGGAGCCTGCGGGCATCCTGCACGGGGATTCCGCGTGACTGCATATAGAAGCGCTCGTCTTCGTTCAGATATCCGCTGGTGGCTCCGTGCGAGCACTCCACGTCATCTGCATAGATTTCCAGCTGCGGACGCGCCTCAACGACCGCATCACCGTCCAGGAGTATGGTATGGCACTGCTGGTATGCCTTTGTCTTCTGCGAATCCGGCGCAACATATATGAGTCCGTTGAACCGGGCCCTGGCTTTCCCTCCGGCTATGCCTTTGAAAAGCTGGGTGGAAATGCAGGAGCCGCTGTTGTGACGCACGTTCACATTGATGGAGACGTTTTCCGACCCCCTGCACACGAATATCCCCGCAAGGTCCAGGGAAGCCCCCGGAGCGTCCAGGTCTATTTCCAGAGACAGGTCGCAATCCGTACCGGGCAGTACGGCAAGGGTAAGGGAAAGATTCTCTCCCCCGCCCAGGACAATGCGGTCTGGCACGCTGTCCCTGCCTATTACCAGTACCTTATCCATTTATGCTTTCGAATCCTTCCTGCCATATCCTGTCCGAGAGTTCCGGGCCTCCTGTACGGATGGTCCTGCCGTCCTTGAGGACGTGAACCACATCCGGACGTATATATTCCAGCAGTTTCTGATAATGCGTTATTATTATGAACGACTTCTGCGGAGAACGCAGGGAGTTGACACCGTCCGCGACTGTCTTGAGGGCATCCACGTCAAGACCGGAATCGGTTTCGTCAAGAATGCCGAGCACGGGATCCAGCATCGCCATCTGGAATATCTCTCCGCGTTTTTTCTCGCCTCCGGAGAAACCCACGTTCACCTCACGTTTGGCGAATTCGCCTTTCATACGGACAAATTCCATCTTCTCCCTTAGAAGTTTCAGGAAATCCGCAGCGCCCATCTCGGGCAGGCCCTGGGCCTTGCGGCGCGAATTGACAGCCGCCTTCATGAAATTGGTGATGCTTACTCCGGGGATCTCTATAGGGTACTGGAAACTCAGGAAAAGTCCTGCCCAGGAACGCTCCTCGGGGCTCATGGCCAGCAGGTCGCGTCCGTCGTAAGTGACGCTGCCTCCTGTCACCTCATATCCCGGGCGCCCGGTCAGCACGGCGCCGAGGGTGCTCTTTCCCGCTCCGTTCGGGCCCATGATGGCGTGAACCTCGCCGCGGCGCACGGTAAGGTCCACTCCCTTGAGTATCTCCTTGCCCTCTACACCGGCGCATAGTCCTTTGATGTCCAGAAGAATGTTATTGTCCATTTTTATTAAGTTTTTTCCAAGTTATGAGGGACCAGATCCCGTTGGCAAGATATATCCCGCTCACTACAGGCATCATCACAAGTCCGGATTGCAGGTACAGGACCATATTCGCCACGTTTACCACCATCCACACGATCCAGCACTCCCAGCATTTGATTGCGCTTAGGTACTGGGCCAGGAAGGTTAGCATAAGTATGTACGCATCCAGCCAGGGAGAAGGGTCAGCTGTCTTTCCCGACAGGAAGCCTCCAAGAACGGACCCGAACACCATCGCTATCAGCAGCAGTCCGGACCACTCCCTCGGCCCCAGATGGGATACTTTGAGCCTGCCGGGGTCATCGGATGCCCGCTCGTGCTCCCCGGGGTGTGTCCAGCGATAATGACCGTATGCGTTGATTGCCAGAGATACCGGCTGCAACACCATAGCGGCGAACAGTTTCTGCTTCCAGAACAACAGGAACAGGAACAGATTGTACAGATACCCTACCCAGAAGTTGTTCTTGGAATTACGGCCGGCAAGCACGACACAGGTCAGGCCCAGCACAGAAGATATGATTTCCGCCCAATTCATCCCACAGCGCCCTCCAATGATACGGAAAGAAGTTTCTGAGCCTCGACAGCAAACTCCATCGGGAGTCTCTGCAGCACTTCCTTGGCATACCCGTTGACAATAAGTCCCACTGCATCCTCGCCGGGAATACCACGCTGGTTGCAATAGAACAGCTGGTCCTCGCTTATTTTTGAAGTCGTGGCCTCATGCTCGACCATTGCGCTGGGGCAGGAATTGTGGATGACGGGGAAAGTATGCGCGCCGCACTGCGAGCCTATGAGCAGGCTGTCGCACTGCGAATAGTTTCTGGAATTGGCCGCACCGGGGTTCATTCGCACAAGCCCGCGGTAGCTGTTCTGGCTGTGACCTGCCGAGATACCCTTGCTTATGATGCGGCTGCGGGTATTGCGCCCGATATGTATCATCTTGGTCCCGGTATCCGCCTGCTGGTAGTTGTTTGTCATTGCCACGCTGTAAAACTCGGAAGAGCTGTTGTCCCCCAGAAGTATCGTGGAAGGATATTTCCAGGTTATCGCGCTGCCAGTCTCGACCTGGGTCCAGCTCAGATGCGAGCCGCTTCCCTTGCAGATGCCCCTCTTTGTAACCAGATTGAGGATTCCTCCACGGCCCTGCGCATCTCCGGGGTACCAGTTCTGGACCGTGCTGTATTTCACGTCCGCATCCTTCTCCACCACTATCTCCACAACTGCGGCGTGGAGCTGGTTCTCGTCGCGCATAGGCGCGGTGCAACCCTCCATATAACTGAGCCGGGAGCCCTCGTCCGCAATTATGAGCGTACGCTCGAACTGGCCGGTGCCGCTGGCATTGATACGGAAATAACTGCTCAGTTCCATAGGGCAGACGACCCCTTTGGGAATGTAGCAGAATGATCCGTCGGAAAAAACGGCGCTGTTCAACGCGGCGAAATAGTTGTCCCCGGCAGGAACAACCGATGAAAGGTATTTCCTGACCAGATCCGGATGCTCGCGGACAGCCTCGCTGAACGAGCAGAAGATTATCCCTTTCTCGGACAGAGTCTTGCGGAAGGTCGTGGTTACGCTCACGGAGTCGAACACTGCATCCACCGCAACGTCGCTGCGATCCTTGACGCCTGCAAGCACCTCCCTCTCCCTGAGGGGTATGCCGAGTTTGTCAAAGGTCTCCATAAGGGCCGGGTCTATCTCTTTGGGGCGGTCCTGATTGCGCTTGGGAGCAGCGTAGTATATTATATCCTGATAATCGATTTCCGGCATTTCAAGATGGCCCCAGGCAGGAGGCGTCATCCTCTGCCATTTCTCGAAGGCATCCAGACGGAACTGCAACAGCCAGGAGGGTTCTTCCTTGATGCGGGAAATGGTACGGATGATGTCGGGGTTCAGGCCCTTGGGCACGAACTCCTGCTCGACTTCGGTTACAAAGCCCTGTTTATACTCCTGCTGAGCGGCCAGGTCCTTCAACAATTCATCCATATCAATCGCAAAGATAGCCATTTTTTTGCATCAATTTTCCTTATTTTCCGTACCTTCGTACCGGCAATACGCCACGATTTTTTTATGAGCAGTCCTGTAAGAATAGCTTTCATAGGCCTCGGCGGCCGAGGACGTGAAGCAGTGGAACGCATACTCCGTATAGAGGATGCCACCATTGCCTGCCTCTGCGATTATAAAAAGGAAAATACCGATGCTACACTGGAGACTGTTGCCGCTGCCGGAAAGACTGAACCGTTTTCCTGCTGGGGAGAGGATTCCTGGAAAGAGGCCTGCGGGCGTCCTGAGGTTGACCTGGTATATATATGCACGCCCTGGCACATGCATGCCGAGCAGTCCATCTATGCTATGGAGCACGGCAAGCACGTTGCCGTAGAGGTGCCTGCCGCAATGACCGTCGCTGACTGCCACAGGCTCGTCGAGACCTCCACCCGGACAGGCAGGCAATGCATGATGCTGGAGAATTGCGTTTACGGGGAATTCGAACTCAACGCAATCAATATGGCCAGAAAAGGTCTGTTCGGAGATCTGGTTCACGCCGAATGCGGCTATATGCATATTTTCGACCCAAAGAGGGAACTCTGGCGCTGCAGATACAATATGGAACACCGCGGAGACCTTTATCCTACACACGGGATAGCTCCGGTTTCCATAGCTCTGGGACTTAACAGAGAGGACAGGATGGTATCTCTGGTAAGTATGGATTCCGCCTCTTTCCAGCAGAAGGACAAATACAACGGAGACCATACCGTTACCGTAATCCGCACGGCTCTGGGCAGAACCATCCTCATGCAGCACGACGTATGCTCCCCAAGGGCCTATTCCAGGGGGTTCCTGCTTTCCGGCACCAAGGGAATGATTGCAGAATATCCTCATCCGCAGATATATCTTGATTCGGAATCCAAGAGTCCGGAGCAGATCGATGCCCTTATGAAAGAATACCGCCACCCCTACCTGACCGAGGGAGGCCGCGGCGAGTGGGCCAGGACCATAGGACGCCACGACGGGATGGACGCTCTGATGGATTACAGGCTCATAAATGCCCTTTATCTGGGCCTGAAGCCGGATATGGACGTCTATGACGCCGCCCTGTGGAGTTCCCTGATAGAACTCACGGAACAGTCCATCGACAAGGGTTTCCGTGCAGTGGAAATTCCGGATTTCACCGGAAAGAACTGATTCCTATACCAGGTCTGCAAGCACTATCGCAGCCATCGCCTCCACAATCACCGGAGTACGCAGGGCGAAGCAGACGTCGTGTCTTCCCTTGATCTGCAGGGTATCCATCTTCTCCGTTTTGAAATTGTAGGTTTTCTGAGGCCTGGATATGCTTGATGTGGGCTTGAATGCCACCTTGAAGCTAAGCGGAGCGCCATTGGTAAGGCCTCCGTTAACTCCTCCGGAACCGTTCTTGAGAGGACCTTCCGGTCCGAACGGGTCATTGTGCTCCGACCCCTTCATTGCTGCAGAGCGGAATCCGTCTCCGAACTCTATTCCACGCACTCCCGGGATCGAGAACACGGCGTGGGACACAAGGGACTCCACACTGTCCCAGAAAGGTTCTCCCAAACCAATCGGAAGCCCTGTTACGACGCACTGGACAATTCCGCCGAGAGAGTCTCCTTCCTCCCTGGCCCTGTCTATCATCTCCGGCCATTTGAGGCGGTTGCCGCAACCTCCGACCTCGATCACAGAGGCATCGAAACTTATCCCTTCCAGCACTTTCTTGGCAACGACTCCGGCTGCAACCACGGGGAGGGTCATCCTTCCGGAAAACTGGCCGCCTCCGCGCGGGTCATTGGCCCAATCCCACTTTACGGAAGCCGCATAATCGGCGTGACCGGGACGCGGGATTGCGTCGAACTGCCCGTAATCCTGGGGGCAGATGTCGTCGTTGGAGAAAAGTATGGTCAGCGGAGCCCCGGTGGTATGACCGTCAAAAAGGCCGCTCACTATCTCGGGGACGTCTTTCTCGGCACGGGGACTGCCTCCCGGGACGGAAGAGGCGCTGCGGCGGGCTATGTCTTCTTCAAAGTCCGCAGGTTCAAGTTCTATACCCTCGGGGACACCGTCTATGGTGACACCTATCCTTGGAGAATGGGATTCCCCGAAAATCGAGATTCTGAAAATTCTTCCGAAAGTGTTCATATCATAATGCAAATTCCGGGAATGACTTGGAAAGGCATTCCCTGTCATCTATTCTTATCGGCGAAGCCGCTCCCAGGGACGCAACTTCCAGGGCCATGACCATACGGTGGTCGTGATGGGAACTGAAGTCCCCTCCCCTGAGCAGGCGGCCGTTGAGTATGCGGAAGGCAAGGGATTCTCCGTCTATGAGCATGTCGTCATCCCGGATGAGGGCATCGACCCCCAGGCCGGAGAGCATCTCCATAATCGACGAAGCCCTGTCGCTCTCTTTGCCTCTGAGGCGTCCGACCCCGCTGATGCTGCTCCTTCCCTGGCAGAATGCCGCCAGCACTGCGGTTATGGGGAAGAGGTCCGGGCTGTTGTTGATGTCGCAGCTGAAAGCTTCCAGCGGAGCCTTGCACACGCAGACTTTGCCGTCCTCGGTACTGGAAACGCTGGCCCCGGCCTCGACAAGGATATCCGTTATCGAGAGGTCCGCCTGCAGCGACGCGCAGTCCAGATTGTCAATCTCGGCAAGGCCGAAGACCGCACCCGCTACAAGATAATTGGCGGCAGCGCTCCAGTCTCCTTCCAGATCGAAATCCGCGGCCTTGAGGCTCTGACCTCCCTTGATGTGGAAAGTCACCCCAGTGCAATATGACCAGTCCTGCTGTTCCAGCATCTGGGAATCACCCTCCATCTCGCTTTCTATGCGGATTCCGAAGTGTTTCAGAAGATCGACGGTAATGAACATATAAGGCAGGCTCTTGGGGTCCGACACGAAAAGTGTGGACGGCTTGCGGCAGAGCGGAAGGCTCATAAGCAGGCCGGAAATCAACTGGGATCCTCCGTTGCCCGGAACATCGGCTATGCCCGGAATGAGGTTGCCCCGCACTCTGGCAGGGACGAAAACGGTCTTGCCCCGCTCGGCATCCTCGTTCGAGACCATCACGCCGAATGCCGCCATTATGTCCGATGCGTTTGAAAGCGGACGCTGCAGAAGGGTCCTGCACCCGTCCACTACAAAGGAACCTTTTCCCAAGGTGGCCATTAGCGGAATGATCATCCTGGCCAGCAGTCCGGATTCCCCTACGTCAAGCCTGTCTATGTCAAGAGGGGCTTTCACGGGACCTATCCCGGTTATCGTGAGAGAATCCGATATTTCCACCCTGGCGCCAAGGCGGCGGGCAAGCCCTATGGCGGCAAGGGAATCGTCACAAGGAGTGAAACGGCCCAGATGCGAAGTTCCCTCGGCAAGGGCCGCAGCGATTATCGCCCTCTGCGCAAAGCTCTTGGAGGACGGCATTTTCAGGGAACGTCGGCAGTATGGCTGCCTTCCCGTATAAACCGCGTTATGGAATTCCGGCAGAGGCCACTGCCCCGGAATGACCGGGAACCAGTCGTCAGCGAGGCGGGCGTACGAGAAAGGTGATCCCAGCCTCAGGCAATCCAGCCTGCTGTCACGCTGCCGCTCCCCCAGACAGAACGCTATCAGCCGCCCTGCGGGAGCCTTTTCATAAAGGGCCTGCACACGGGCAAGCTCTTCCGGAGAGGATGCAGCCGTCACGATCTTGGCTATGTGAGCCCCGTAACGGTAGCATCTTTCAAGTATCTGTTCGAGGTATTCGCCATCCGGTGTACAGTCTTCATTATGCCAGGAACGAATGAGCCCGACTCCGCATTCCCTGCAAATCTTCTGAAAATGACGGCTGATGTTTGCCGGGGCCTGAAGTTCCAGGTCCGCGAACCTTGCTCCCGCCTGGACTGCTATGCAGAGCCTCCTTTCCGCCTCCTGGGCAGAGATTCCGTCTGCCGGGCGGCAGGTTGCTATCAAAGGTTTTTCCGACTGGGAGAAAAGTTCTTCGATCTGGCTGTCGTCAAGTTGGCAGGAATCCAGTCTGATTTCGGCCATCTCAACCAGAGGAGACTCCAGAACTTCAAGAATCCGGGAAAGCGAAAGACCCCTGAGGCAGGTACAAATCATATCTTCTTGACCACTACTGACCCTATTTCCTTGATGAAGACAAAATTGATTTTGCCTCCGGAAACCTTCTTGTCGTTTTCAATAGCGTCCCCGAGGTCTTCTTCCGGACAAGGAAGCTCGGTAGGAAGGCCGCAATATTTGAGGTCGGCGGCAATCTTCGCGGCAAGGCCCGGCTTGGCTATCCCCTGCTCCTCGGACTTCCTTGCAGCAACCGCAATGCCTATTGCGACGGCCTCGCCGTGGGTATACGGGTCTGCTACCGAGTGGGTATTCTGCCACCATTCTATGGCGTGGGCATAGGTATGCCCCAGATTCAGGACCATGCGGCGGCCCTCGTCACGGGGATCCCGCTTCACTATCTTCCATTTGATTTTTGCCGCCTGCTTGACAAGAGGCTCCAGATCTTTCGAATCTGCGCCGTCCGAAAGGACCTTGAGAGTCTTGTCATAACTGTCACGGTCCGCTATTATGAAGGTCTTGAGCATTTCCGCAGCGCCGCCAAGCAGCTCGCGCTTTGGAAGAGTGCGGAGCAACTCCGTATCTATGTGAACGAATTCCGGCATATGGAAGGCCCCGAGCATATTCTTGAAGGAATCCATATTGACCCCTGTCTTGCCTCCCGTGGCGGCATCCACCTGGGCAAGAAGAGTAGTCGGAACATTGGCGTAACGTATGCCACGCTTGTATATGCTCGCCGCAAAACCTGCTATGTCGGAAGTGATTCCGCCTCCTACGGCCAGCAGCAGGGCCTTGCGGTCCGCTCCGGAAACCAGCAGCCACCGGACTACCTTCAGAACAGTGTCCATGGTTTTGTTCTGCTCTGTGGCATCTATCGCCAGAGACGGCCTGCTGCCGGCAATCTTCAGAGCATAGCCCTCCACGTTACGGTCATAAACCACAAAAACGGAAGGATATTTCAGAAGTTTCAATTTCAGCCCCATACCGGATTATGTTTCTTGATTGACGAAGATACTCAAAATTTTGATAAGTCTGGCAATTTAGGTACATTTGCAACTCATACCTGCCCGGGTGATGAAATGGTAGACATGAAAGACTCAAAATCTTTTGCCCCTTAAAGGCGTGCCGGTTCGAGTCCGGCCTCGGGCACCGGGAAGTCCTTTTTCGGAAGGGTTTCTGAAAAAACTTTGTAAAAACAAATCATTATGAAGAAGATTATCATCATCGCAGCTGCCCTTCTGGCAGGATTTGCTGCAAACGCACAGAACATCTGGCTCACAGGAGCATTCACACAGGAAACTTCTACCAGCAAGGTCGGCAATGTAAAGGCAGACACCGGCAAGGAGAACGGATTCTGGGCCGGAATAGAATACGATTTCAATATCAACGACTGGTTCACAATCGCCCCTAGTTTCACTGTCAACGGTCTCTTCAGCAAGGAAGACATCACTAAGAGCAACTACTTCGGAGTCGACATCCCTGTTTTCTTCAGAGGAACATATTACATCAACAGCGACTTCGGCATCTTTGCACAGGTGGCTCCTGCCTTCAACATCGGTCTTTTCGACAACGTTACAGTAGGCAGCGCCGACCCTGTAGACATCCTCGGTGATTCATACAAGAGGTGCGGTGTCTACGCAATCGCAGGTGCAGGTGTTCAGATCAAGAACGCATTCCGCATCTTTGCCAACTACGATTTCGCACTTACCGACTACTCTCCTATCGACAACATCCATTACGGTTCAAAAGGATTCTCTGTCGGCATCGCATTCGGATTCTAATATCCGAATCACATAGCAATAGACAGCCCGCGAATTTTCGTCGGGCTGTTTTTTTATGCGTGTTATTATTAGGATAAACGGATACAAAACCGTCTATTTGCAAAAAAAACAGACAACTATGAAAACAACACCCCTGATTATCCTTGCCCTGTGCCTGGTCTCCTGCATCAAGATGGAAGAGGCTCCGGCCATCCCTGTACCGGGGAAAGAGCAGGAAAGTACTAAAATTTCATTCAGCAAACCCGAACTTGCCAGAATCCTGAGTTCGCTGCCCATAGGAGCCGGCCAGGTGCAGGAAGTATATGACGCAGTCGGAGAATCTTCCGGGAACGGTTATGACGAGGAATATACAATGTCCAACCTGTTCCGCAACCCGGGAACCGGAGTCGGAAGCCAAAGGACAAAAGCCCCCTCCGGATACGAGGTGCCGCTGCGGGATCTGTTCGAAGAGTATTTCTTGTCGGAAGGGCAATCCACAAAGAGCGAGGCCGGGCAGTTCTCTGCCCAGGATTGCATTAATTCATTGATTTCCAGCGGATATCAGATTTATTGGCCATACTCGGAACTATGGGACGGAAAGACACTGCCGCTAATCACCTTCGATCCCGGCTACGGAGCGGAATCCAACTACGCCTATGAAATAAAAGCTTCCGGCAGCGGTTTCGAAATCGCAGATTCCATCCTGGTGGATGAAAGGCTTGCGATGGAAAGGCCGGTCTGGGTCGTCAATTCCAACACGGACAGCGCCTTTTCGCCCCTTGACCTGTTCATCAGGAACATAGGACCGGACAGCGGAAGGCAGCCTCCGGTGTCCGGCACCAGATCCGGGAACAGGATACTCCGTCTGAAGAGCATCAACATGCTCAAGAACTACGACAGCTGGTTCGGAGGCGCCAGCGAATTCTTCATCCAGGTGGGAACAGTCGAGGGCTTCACCGCGAGCACCGAGGCGGAACTCAAACTGTACTACCCTACCCTGACCAGTTTTATGGTTGTGATCAAACGCAGCCAGAAAGGAGAGGATGTGCCTCTGGATATCATCATGATGACAGATTTCACCAACCAGCTGGACAAGCTGGCCTTTCTGGTAACTGAAGATGACGGTGGAACCACCACCAGCTGGAAATGCGCCGCAACCGTCAAGGTACAGTCGAAGAGTTACGGATTCGACGTGGAATTCCCCTACAAAGACAAGGATGACATAGTCTGGCGCGGCCAGCTCACAGCGTCATTCTTCCAGTCGGAAGACATAGTGTCCGCCAGGTTCGGGGACGTCATTCTTTCGTTCGAACTGCAGTAGCGCCACCCTATTCCCCTTCGCAGGTTGGGGCTCCCGAGCATATCTTTATGCCCAGGAGTTCCATCTTGCGGCGGATAGAGGGCCACTGCTCCTCGATAAAGGCGCGTCTCTCCTCGGCAAGGACCTTTTCCCGCGCGGCGGGAGCTATGAAGTATCCTATGCCACGGCGGTTGAAGATCACGCCGTCGGCTGTCATCTTTTCGTAACTGCGCATAACGGTGTTGGGATTCACCCCTATTGCGGCTCCCGTCTCGCGCACAGACTCGATTCTGTCCTCGTCCTTCAGCTCCCCGGCAAGAATCCTCTCGTAAAATGAATCGACAATCTGAAGATATATGGGCTTGTTCTGGGTAAATTCCATCGCTCTAATGTTTAATTGTTTTGACCCTGAAGAAAATGAGAACGGCAAGGACGATATTTCCAATCGTGTCGGAGATCGTGTCCACAAGCCCGAGATGCCTGAACATCCAGTCAAAGCGTTCGAACACCAGACTAGGGTCGTTCGTAGCCATTACAGACCTGAAAAGGTCCATCATCATAGGTGTGGTGGCGATGCTCATTACGATACTTATTGCAATAAACGACAGTATTGTCTTTGCCACCTTGCCGCTTTTGAACCAGACGGCCCCCAAAAGGAAGAACAGGATAAAGGAGATCCAATCGTCGGCATACAACAGCGGATTGAACATCGCAGAAAAGCTTTCTGCATAATCTGATGGAATATCCCCCAACATTGCCGTGTCTTTAAGATACGAGAAAGACAAAAGTGTTGCGCCACAGCCCGGATCAAAAAGACAGATCAACGCATCCAGCGCTCCATAGCAGGCCAGGAATACGGCGGGAGCTATGATGCAGCAGATTATTATCATGGATGCGGTCTTTTCGAAAGAAGAAACTGGGAGCATCACGAACTGGCTGCCGGAGCGTTTGTCCGTCACCTTGCCATAGCAGGATACAGGGACGGCTATACAGATGACAATGGACACCACAATGAAAAAGAATACTCGACAGGCAAGACTCGCGCCTCCCCAACTGCCGAGCAGTATCAGATGAAAGATTCCGTAGAAAAAGTACAGGATTGCAGGCGTAGCTGCTGCAACACCTAATGTGATACCGGATTTTGACACACAAGCCCTGAGGTCGGACACAAGGTACTTGCCGAAACGTTTGAGATTCAAAATATCGTTTGCCATAGCTTTACTCTTTAGTGAACATTGCCTTGATTTCTTCTTTGTGAGCGTGGACTGCGTTGAACAGAGCCTCGATGCTTACCTTGCTCTCCTGCCCGGTGGTGTTGCGTACAACCTGTACCGCCATTCCCGGAATCACTTCCGTATACATGGCGTCCAGATGCAGTTCGCTGCCATAGTCGAAGAACAGCTTTTCCGTTATTTCCTGAATGCTTGCATCCAGCAGCACGTCCCTGCGGTCCAGAATCACGATTGGATCTATGATATTCTCCATATCGCGGACCTGATGGGTGCTGATGATTATCGTACTGTCCTCGCTCGTGTGACGCGTTACCGCACTGCGGAACTGCGCCTTGCTGGGGATGTCAAGACCGTTGGTAGGTTCGTCCATCAGGAGGTAACGAGCATTGGTAGCCAGCGCAAAGGCGATGTATGTCTTCTTGAGCTGGCCGCAGGACATCCTGTCCATTCTGTGTTCAAGGGGATTTTCGAATTCCTGCATAACCGTGCGGAATTTCGCTATGTCGAACGATTCCCAGTATTTTCCATAGTTTGCGGCATAGACTTCCGGGGTCATCCGGACCGGAGCCACCTCGTCCGGAAGATAGAAGATGGAACTCAAGGTCCCGGGCTTGCGTTTGTACGGATTTGTCCCGTCAACGGCAATCTCTCCGCTGTTCACCTTCTTGAGACCGCAGAGAAGGGTAAGCAGTGTGGTTTTTCCTACACCGTTCTCGCCAAGGAGGCCGTAGATGCGTCCCGGCTCGAATTTCATAGTTATGTTCTCCAGAACAGGAGTCTCCCCATAACTGAAAGAAATGTTGTTTATCTGTATCATTCGTTAGTGTGTTAGTTTACTAATACACTGCAAATGTACGATAATAATTTATTAATCCAAATTTTTATTGGAAATCTTTCGTCAATAGCCCCTTCTTCTGAGGAAATCGATGAGCAGACGGCCCATACGGGGGTTTTTCTTGATAAAGCTGCTGTGGGTGGCCCCTTTGACTATTACAAGTTCGGAATCAGGGATATTGTCTGCGATCAAACGGGTATGCTCCTCACTTATCAGGTCTTTGCTGCCGGCGGTGACAAGCGCCGGACAGGTGATGGCAGAGAGTTCTTCCGGCTTTATGTCGGGTTCGCTGAGCATCATAAGGGCAAGAGGTGTTCCCTGCTCGAGTATCCAGGACTTGAATTCCTCGAATCCCGGTCCGCAGTCCGGATACAGATTGGCCCCGCTGAGCGCAATCATGCTGCAGGTCCCCGGGTGGGCCATCTCCAGCATCAGGGCTATGATTCCGCCGTCGCTCCAACCGTAAAGCGCAGGCTTGTCAAGTCCGAGTTCGCCGATTATCCGGAAAGTGTCTTCCATCATATCCGCATAATGATATTCTTCCAGGACAGGGTTGGCCCCCTGTCCGCGGGAATCCGGACTATAGACGCGGTAACCTTTCAAAGCCAGTTGCTTGGCCTGGGTGGCCATACTCTTATGAGAACCGCCGTTCCCGTGCACCAGAACCACAGGCTTGCCGTCTTCCGGACCCCGGACTGCATAGACAAGGTCCAGGCCGTTCACCCGGACAGTATGAAGTTCCTCCGGATACCTTATGCAGCAGAGGCTCAGCGCCGCGAAATAGAAAAAACCTCCGATTTTTGTAAAAAAGCCCATATTTAAGTATTGTTACACTATGCAAATATCTGCAAAATTTCCGAACTTGGTGCAATTATGAAAACTATCGGAAAAATCGCGGCCGTTCTGACTGCAATCATCACAGCCTGCTCCTGCAACCGGGCACCGGCCAACAACTGCAAACTTCTGATCGGAACGTATACCGCAGGCAGCGGAAGCCTTGGAGTATATCTGTATGATTTCAACCTGGATTCTGCAACTGCGACACTGCTGGACACCGCCGCAGCCGGAAACCCGTCCTTTGTAATCATAAACGGCGGCAAGGCATATTCCGTAAGCGAATTCTCCGACGGCACCCAGGGGGTCTATTCCTATAATCTGGGCAGGGAGAGCATAGACGTGGAATGTTTCCGCGGCGGAACGGGCGAAGATCCCTGCAACCTCTGCATAGCCGGGAACTATCTTCTGACCGCCGACTATACAGGAGGCACCCTCTCCGCTTTTCCACTGGAAGAGGATGGCGGCACAGGGCCTCTGGCCGGGCGGTTCGACCCCCGCACCTTAACCCCGGATGCACCAGAGTGGCACATCCACTGCGCATCGCTGTCCCCGGACGGGAAATATGTTTTTGTCACGGACCTGGGTGCCGATGCACTCTATCGCTGCCGGGTGGAAGATCTGCCGCAGATGGAGTTTTCTGTGGCCTTCCGCTTCCAAAGCGGCATCCATCCCGGCCCACGGCATCTTACATTCTCTCCGGACGGCAGGTTCGCATACCTTCTGGGCGAGACAGGTGACCTTCTGACAACTTTCGCTTATTCGGACGGGCAACTGCAGCATCTCCAGTCTGCAGAGGCCTATGACGGCAAGGGTTGCGGCAGCGCCGACATCCACATAGGGCCGGACGGCAGATTCCTGTACACCAGCCACAGGCTCGAGAAAGACGGTATCGCCGTATTCCGCATAGATTCAGGAAGCGGGCTTCCGGTCCCGCAGAGCTACTGCCCTACCGGAAAGCATCCAAGGAATTTCGCCATCACTCCGGACGGGAAAACGCTGCTCTGTGCCTGCCGCGACAGCAACAGGATAGAGATATTTTCCATAGATACGGATTCGGGCGCACTCACATTTACCGGGAAGGTCATAGAAATACCCGCCCCGGTGTGCGTCCGGATATTCTGACAAGCCGCTAGAACACCAGTTCCCCAAAGAATTCCGGACGATGGAAATCCGGGTGCTCGCAAGGAACCGGATTCCAGGTCACGAAATGCGGAGTCGCCGTAAGGTCCCCGCATTTATAGAAATTGCAGGCTACGGATCCCGGCAGGTTCTCCGGATCAAGACCTACAAGTTCGAAAGGTACAAGTATGGCTACGCTCCAGGAATGGCTGCCTCCCTGGATGTCATACAGTTTATGCTCCAGACTGGCGTGCCTGATGATGCCGGCAACCTTGGCCGGATCCACCTGAACCCTGTCTCCCCTGCCGGACCCCTTTGCCATAAGGACAGATCCTATGCAGTTGATCTCCATATTGTAATAGTATTCCGGGCAAGGGGCAAGGAAGAACTCGCAGCAGCTGTCCTCCCAGTTGCGTCCGTTATCCTGCAGCTCGGTAGCGCGGAGATCCTTCCCGCAGACCTGGAACCAGACCGAGAGATACCTGCGGCTGCGCGCAATCCGGAAACTGCATTCCGGGCAATACCCGAATTCACCGGGCCAATTGACGGTATCCACGGATCCGCAGGCGGCAGATTCGCACATTGCGGACTCGAAACTTTCCTTTGACATTGTCTCAAGGTTCTCTATTACGGGAACCTTTATGCTCTTGCGCACGGTATTTGTATCAGTTGCCATAATCAGGGTTTTTCTATCAGTTTCAAAAATACGAAAAATCCTCTCTTTTTACTACCTTTGAAGATATGAATTTGAAATCACTTGCAAAAGACACCGCCATATACGGGCTCAGCAGCATAGTCGGAAGATTCCTGAATTATCTGCTTGTGCCTTTGTACACCACTAAGATCGCTGCGGAAAGCGGCGGCTACGGCATAGTCACCAACCTTTATGCATATACTGCCCTGTTCCTGGCCCTGCTTACGTTCGGGATGGAGACAACGCTGTTCAGATTCTCCAACAAGGATGACGAAGATCCGCGCAAAGTCTACGGAACTTCACTATGGCTGGTAGGAAGTGTCGCCCTTGCATTTGTAGCGCTGGTGTTGCTGTGCATAAGACCTGTATCCGCTGCGATGGGCTATGCCGCACATCCGGAATACATAGGTTGCATGGCGGCAATCGTGGCAATGGATGCCTTCCAGGCCATAATGTTCAGCCGGCTCCGGCAGCAGAGGCGTCCCTTGAAGTTCATGGCGCTGAAGTTCGCTTTCATAATCCCCAACGTCCTACTGAATCTGTTCGTCTTCCTGGTCATGCCGGCAATGTTCTGCAATCACCCGGAACTGGAACAGTTCTATGTGGGAATGGACCACGGCGTAGGACTCATATTCTTCGTTAACCTTATCTGCACTTCCCTTGTATTCCTGGGATTCATTCCGGAGCTCAAGGGACTCGGCTACGGATTCGACCGCAGGCTTGCCGGGAGAATGCTCGGGTATACCTGGCCACTCCTGCTGCTGAGCCTCGTAGGAATCCTCAACCAGGTGGCCGACAAGATACTTTTCCCATACCTTGTCCCCGGACATGACGGCCAGGTGCAATTGGGCATATACGGAGCCTGCGTAAAGATCGCAATGATAATGTCCCTGCTCACCCAGGCGTTCCGCTATGCGTACGAACCCATAGTGTTCAATGGCAGCCGGGACAAGAACAGCCCTCAGACACTGGCGGACGGGATGAAGTATTTCGTGATTTTCGCATCCCTGGCCTTCCTTGCCGTGATGTTCTATCTGCCGGTACTCAAACATTTCATCGGAAGATCGTACTGGGAGGGGCTGGGCGTGATTCCTGTAGTAATGGCTGCGGAAATATTCATGGGCATATACTTCAACCTGTCTTTCTGGTACAAGCTAAGCGACCAGACCTGGTGGGGTGCGATAATGAGCACAAGCGGCGCCGCCGTGATGATTGCCGTAAACGTTATCCTGGTGCCTGTAATAGGCTATTGGGCCTGCGCGCTGGGAGGATTGGCCGGTTACGGAACCGCAATGACAATGAGCGCGCTGATTGGCCGCAAGAAATATCCCATACCTTATGACCGCAAAGCCATCTGGGGATTCGCCCTGCTTGCGGCAGCCATGTATGCCGTATCGGCCACACTGTTCCGAAATCTTGCGGAATGGCTGCAGCTTACCCTGGGCACCATACTTATCTGCGCCTATGCAGCACTGATTCTGAAACATATAAAATCACACAAATAATGAAAAAGATTCTCACTATCATTCTCTGTTGCGCCGCAACGGCAGCTTTCGTTTCCTGCGGGAACAATTCGAAAAAGGCTCAGGCCGAGGCCGAGGCTCAAGCCGCCGCTCAGGCTCAGGCAGACTCAATCGCAAAGGCAAAAGAACTTACAGCAATGGAAAAATTGGCATCCCTGCCGGCAGAACCGGTATTCGACATTGTGACCAACTTCGGAACAATGCGCGTCAAACTTTATGAAAAGACCCCTAAGCATCGCGACAACTTCGCCAAACTGGCCCTTACCGGCTATTTTGACGGGATTCTTTTCCACAGGGTAATCAACGGGTTCATGATTCAGGGAGGGGACCCTCTTTCAAAGGACCCTTCAAAATTCGAACAGTGGGGAACCGGTGGCCCGGGCTATACCATCGAGGCCGAATTCGTTCCGGAATATACCCACAAGAAGGGAGCGCTTGCCGCTGCCCGCCGCGGAGATGCCGCAAACCCTATGAAGGAATCTTCCGGTTCCCAGTTCTATATAGTACAGGACGAGGCAGCCTGCGCACAGCTTGACGGACAGTACACCGTATTCGGAGAGACCATAGACGGAATCAAGACTGTAGACAAGATAGCCGCAGTGCAGGTGGACGGACGCGACCGTCCTGTCCAGGAAGTAAAGATTCTTTCTGTAAAACTTGTGGAAGAGTAAAATTGTGGCACAAGCTTTGCAACTGATTTAACCTGAATAGTTTTTCATAGGTTATATTTTTATGGTTAGAATTAGGGAAGCCTCCGATGTGAATCGGAGGCTTTCTGATTTATACGGTCATTTCTGAATTTCTTTCGTTTTGGTAAAAATTTTTGCGTAATTTTGAGCGAAATGAAAGAAATGAAATTACTCGCGCTCTTTTTCTGCGCATTTTTGTCTACCGCTCTGTGGGCGGAAACAGAAGACAACGACACCACTCTGGTTAACGTAAAAGTCAGTACCTCGGACAGAAACGTAATGCTCAACGCGGAATCGGGATCGGCCCCGAGGAGCATCTCGTTCGGACTTCCGACAGGAGGGAATGCGGCCATTAGAGAAGACGGAATTGCCCTGGCATACGGCAACTCCCCCGCTGTTCCCCATTTCCACTGGGCAGGAGGCAACTCTTACGGATATCAGACACTTCTGTCCGTTCCGGAAGCCACAATACTTGCGGGAGACATAGGATTTGTAGTCGATTCCTTCACAAAACTCGGAGGTGAAACTACCGAGGGTGCCGTCACGTTCGGGACTTCGACCAACGGACTTATAAGGTTCGACGGCGCCTTGAGCGGGAAGATAGCCGACGGATGGTACTATTCTACTGGAGCATATCTGAACTATGACCCTACCAGCGTGAACACTCCTAACAGAACTTTCATAGAGAAGAAACAGATCTACAGGGCAGCATTGTCCCGCAGATGGGACAACGCATCGGTGGATCTGCTTTACAAGTTCTCGATATGCAATGACGGAACGGACGGTTACGCCTACGCTCCTTTCATTTACAACGGAGACGGTTCCATAAGCCCTGTCAACGGATTCAGAATGGGCCGTGACAACTATGTTCCGGTTAACGACGCCGTGGAGTACATAGACGTCATAACGGGAGAGAGCCGCAAAGGCAACCTCAGCAGGATGGACCAGAGGCATATGCACGACATTATGCTCAAGGGGAATTTCAAACTCCGCAACGACTGGGTGCTGGATGCACAGATGCATTTCACCGGATCCCCGAAGATTGATGCAGCAAAGATGACGCTTGCCGGAATAGACAACGTGAAAGGTGCTTTCACTCTGGAAGACGGCACTTCCTACAGCGGCTATGTACAGAACAGGCTTGTGAACGTTACAAAGGCCGGATATGCGGATTTCATGAACCAGGTTGTACTGTCAAGGCATTTCCAGCGCAACTATTTGCGTGCGGGACTCAACGCATGGTACGATTTCCAGCACGAGTACACCTCTACCTTCAATATGGCACATACAGTAGAGGCCAATCCGGACAGATTGTTCAACGGAGGAAAATCGACCTGGGGAGAGAACCGCAATGCAATGTACTATGACGGAGAGAAGGGAGAGATCACCGGTTTCATCATAGACGAATACGACAACGGAGACAGGCTCACCGGAAGACTGGGTCTCAGGGCAAAGTGGAACTATTTCAACGTCAACTGCGCAATCAATCCTACGGGACAAACTTTCAACAACCGCACAGAAGGGTTCTTTATCAATAACGGAATCTGCCAGCAGCAGTATTTCGTATATAACCTGTTCGACTATGCCGCCACGCTCAGCGCCAACTACCGTATTGCGGGACGCCTGTTTGCCAGCGGCGAGGGCCTGATATCGGCATCGAACAAAGGCCCGAGCTCTTTCAAAAGCGCAAGGATGCCCGAAGTCGGGGTTCCGTCCAGGATCAATTTCATCCGCGGAGGCCTTATGTACGACAATTCCTGGATGGATGCGACGGTAATGCTGAGTTATGTCTCCAACCTCAACAGCTCTTCCATAATGTCTGTCACAAAGCAGATTGACGGAGTGAGCGAGACCCAGACCTATACGGCATATTACGGAATCGGAACCATAGGTCTCACCACCGAGGCCAACGTGTTCTGGGGAGGGTTCAAGATGCACGGACTGCTCACCCTGAGGAACCCAAGGTATCTGGACTACGAGAACACCTTCACTTTCAGCAACGGGCAGACCGAGGAAATCAGCTACACCGGCAACTTCGCCAGCGGCATTTCCAGAGTGGAACTGGAGCTCGATCCTTCCTACACCACAGCAAACTGGAGGTTCTGGGGAAGCGCACGCTATTATAGCAGGCAGTACGCCAGCCGTACCAACCTCGCTTACTTCAACGGGCACTGGGAGACTTTCGCCGGTATAGACAGGAAGATCAATGACAAATGCAAGATGTCCCTCAACTTCGTGAACCTGTTCTTCCAGAACGGCGCCAAGGGAAGCATCGACGTAGCGGACACCATCACCGACCCCGAGCTCCTGAAAGGAATAGTAATGGCCGGATCATACATCCGACCATTCACTATAGATTTCAGTATTACGATGAAGTTCTAGGAACTTTCTCTCTTACTTGATAAGTTTCTTGACCAGCTGGCCAACCTCGGCATTCTCGTGAACGCCCACAAAGTCGGCTGCGTGAGGGCCGTATGCAAATACCGGAACAAGGATTCCGTTGTGTCCCTCGGTCGAGAAGTGTACCTTTACGGAACGCTTCTGAAGGTCTCCGCCTACCAGAGTAAGTCCTCCGGTGGAATGGTCTGCGGTCACGATCACGAGGGTCTCGCCGTCTTTCTCGGCCCATTCCAGCACCTTGCCCAGAGTGCGGTCGAAGTCAAGCAGTTCCTCGGCCATATAACCTACCTTGTTGGCATGGCACCAGTCATCGATGCAGGAGCCCTCTATCATAAGGAAGAAACCCTTTTTGTTGTCCAGAGACTCGATTGCCTTCATTGCAGCATTCGGAAGGTAGTCTCCGCGGTCCAGTGCCGCAGGGAGCTCGATAGGAGCCTGGAGGGAGAGTATCTTTTCTCCCTGTGCGGCCTTGAGCTCTTCCTGGGTGGCAGCAAAGGTGTAACCCTTGGCCTTCATCTCCTCGACAAGGTCACGGCCGTCTTCCCTGTTCTGCCAGTAGCGTAGTCCGCCGCCGCACAGGAAGTCAAGCCCCGAATCCACATACTGCGCTGCAATCTCTTCCTGCTGGTCACGGTCTGTACTGTGGCAGCAGAAGTCTGCAGGAGTAGCGTCATTTACCCTGCAGGTAACGGCAACACCGGTTTTCTTACCCTTTTCCTGGGCAAGTTTGAGAGATGACTGGATATCATTCCCGTCGGGATCGACGGCGATATAACCATATTTGGTCTTGGTTCCCGTAGAAAGGCCTGTACCTCCCTGGCAGGAATCGGTTATGAGCTTGTCTACGGCATAGGTGCGTGAGAAACCGGTATAGACCATATTGTCCATATTCAGATGGCCTCCGTTAAGAACCCAGGCCGTGCTTATCTGCTCCAGACCCATACCGTCACCGATCATAAAGATGATGTTCTTTACTTTCTTTCCCTTGACCTGCTCTACGCTTACGGTGTTATAAGGCTGAGTCTCCGTGTAACGGTCATCGTCCCTGAAAGTGTCATTGGCATATCTGGACAGGGCGCGGGTTCCGCCTTCCTCGACCTGAGCCCAAAGTGCTGCGCTTGAAAGCAGCAATGCTGATAAGGCAAAAAATCTTTTCATATCTCAAAGTATATTTTTTAATGATTCTGCATTCAAAGGTTAGAGAAGTTTATCTTGTAAAGTTTAGGAGAGTCCTCGTCACTGCCCACCCAGACGCAAGAGTTGGCGTGATCCACGCATACGGATTCTGCATTTTCTATATCAGGCAATGCATACTGGGCAACAAGGCTGGTACATTCGGAATCGAACACGAACAGTTTGCACTGGTCCGAATCCGCAACCCACAGCAAATCGGTCTCGGCATCATAACAGAGTCCTCCGACCTCGTCTATGTTCCCGGCAATCTGACCCAGGTTCTTCTTCCAGACTATGGTTCCGTCCAGGTTGAAAAGCCACAGAGTGGCCTTTTCCTGTGCTCCCACGAATATCTGATTGTCTTTATAGTATGCTATTCCCTCAAGGCCGTTGTTCCTGAATTTTCCGTCTATGGCCTCCTGGACATAAAAAAGTGTGTCACAGGTGTTGAATTCCGGAGAATTCACACGATAAACGCACTGCTCCCCTTCTATTGCAAGATACAGGTCCCCTGTCTGCGGATCCAGAGTCACGTCCTCCATATC
>JAKSKG010000015.1 GCA_024401805.1 Bacteroidales bacterium | reverse complement strand
TCTGTTGTTATGGGAAATTAGGCGGCGTTTCCACCGGTTATGTCCCAGATACGGGAAAGTTGCTCACGCGTTACGCACCCTTTCGCCGGTCGCCGTCGGTCATATTGCTACGACCACGCTGCCCCTCGACTTGCATGTGTTAAGCCTGCCGCTAGCGTTCATCCTGAGCCAGGATCAAACTCTTCTTTGTATACTTTTTATACTTCCAGCTTGACTCCTGACGCTCTTAATCTCTTTAAGAAATTAACGCTCTCGATTATCTTGTTCTTGGTACTTGCTTGTACTTTCCTTCCAATATTTTCAAAGATCTGAACCCCTTCGTTTGATTAGGGGCTGCAAAGATAATAACTATTTCTTTCCTGCCAAACTTTTTTTGAATATTTTTTCAAAATACTGCACTTTATTTTCTTGATCCCCCTCTTTACCAATATTTCATGGACAATCTGACGATAAGAGTTATCTTTGCGGTATGAAAAACGTCAGCCTCTGGAACATATTCCTGGCATTTGCCAAGATCGGGGCCTTCACCATAGGCGGAGGCTATATGATGGTCCCGGCCATCGAGGACGAGATGCGCAGACGCGGCTGGCTGTCGGACGAGGAACTGCCGGACATAGTGGCTCTGTCGCAAAGCGCTCCCGGCCTGCTTACAGTCAATATGGCAATCTTTGCCGGATACAGGATGCGCGGAATCTCCGGCAGCATTGTAGCCACCGTCGGGTGCATACTGCCTCCGTTCGTCATCATCCTGCTCATTGCGATGTTCTTCTCCAATTTCAGGGACAACCGCATCATAAACGCTATCTTTTCCGGAGTCAGGCCTGCCGCCGTGGCCATCATCGCCGCCTATATGGTCAAGCTCCTGAAGCGTGGCCGTCACAATGCCGCCAGTTTCATTATTTCCGGCGCCACTCTGCTGCTGGTAGCCCTGTTGAAGATCTCTCCTATATATATATTGACGGTACTGATAGTCATCTCTGCCGGAGTGGGACTGTACCGTCAGAAATCCCGGAAAGGCCAATGATGGATTACTGGATGCTCATACTGCAGCTGTTCGGGACATTCTTCGTCATAGGGATGTTCACCTTTGGAGGAGGCTATGCGATAATGTCCCTGATCCAGAGCGAGATCGTCATCAACCGGGGCTGGATTTCAGAAAGCGCCTTCACGGACATAGCAGCCATTTCCCAGATGACACCGGGACCGATAGGCCTGAACTGTTCGACCTACGTGGGGTACGAGGTCGGCGGAGTGCTGGGTTCCGCAGTCGCCTCGATCGCGATTGTTCTGCCTTCGTTCATCATTATGCTGCTGATAGTGAAATGCTACCTCAGATTCCAGCGGAATCCGGTATTCGGAAACGTGATGGAGTCACTCAAACCGGCAGTTGCCGGCCTGATAGGCGCAGCGGCCATAGGCCTTATGTTCACAATCGGAGCCGACGGGATAAGCATCCTTGCCGAGAACTTCCCGGACTGGAAGAGCTGGGTGATATTCGCAGCGGCGCTGGCGGCATCGCTGCTGACCAGGATCGGTCCTATCGCAACACTCGCCGGCGCCGCTGCGCTTGGCTTCATTCTGTATTTCTAGATGTCCCCCTGTCCGGAGGAAGATGATCAATACCGCCTGTAATTGTAGTGCATTGCGTCAAGCACCTTGTACTGATGCTCGCGCACGCCCTTGAGGAAGGTGTCGTAATCCTTGAGCTCCGGATTGGTCCAGGCGACCTCGCTCAAGCCCAGCATACGAGGCAGGAGCATATACTCCAGATGTTCCGGAGTAGCAATATATTCTGTCCACAGATTGCACTGAGGGCCGAGGATATGATGCTCAGTCCCAGGTTCCATCCCCTCGTAAGGATCATAATCATAGATAGTTTTCAGATCTATGAAACCGCCTATGCACAGAGGTTCTTCCTCTGCTGTACGGCTCTGGCAAAAGTCGAAATAGCAATAGGTATAAGGTGACATTATCACATCCAACCCTTTCTTTGCGGCCTCAATCCCTCCAATGGTGCCCCTCCAAGACATAACAGTAGTTCCCGGGGCCAGTTCATCACCCTCGAGAATCTCGTCCCAACCTATAACCTTCTTGCCTTTGGTGGCAAGGAATGCCTGCACGCGGGCAGTGACATAATTCTGAAGTTTCTGCTCCGCAGTGTATCTCTCATCATCCTCAAGACCAAGTTCCTTGATGCGGGCCTGGCAGTCCGGACAGTTCTCCCATTTTACCTTCGGGCACTCATCTCCCCCGATATGGATGTACTCCGACGGGAAAAGATCTGCAATCTCTCCGAGCACTTTCTCGAGGAACTCGAAGGTGGTCTCCTTGCCAGGGCAGAGCACCTCATTGGCGATGCCCCAGGATTTGCGGACCTCGTACGGACCCCCAAAGCAACCAAGTTCCGGATATGCGGCAAGAGCGGCTACCATATGCCCCGGAAGGTCCACCTCCGGAATAATGGTTATTCCGCGCTCGTCCGCATACTCTATCACTTCCTTGATCTCTTCCTGAGTGTAGAAGCCTCCATAAGGAATGCCGTCATCACTGGCCCAGTTATGGCCGACCATAGTTCCGTTACGCCAAGCTCCGACCTCGGTAAGACGCGGCAGGCTCTTGATCTCGATTCTCCAGCCCTGATCCTCGGTAAGATGCCAGTGAAGGCGGTTGAGCTTGTAGACAGCCATTATGTCAATATACCGCTTGGTTTCTTCAATGCTCCAGAAATGGCGGCAAGGGTCCATATGCATTCCGCGGTATGCGAAACGTGGCCCGTCAACTATCGTGCAGCAAGGAATTGTCCAGTCAGCATCCTCATCAGGTTCTGTTCCATAAATTGCAACAGGCATCATCTGTTTGAGCGTAGCGATGGCGTACAGCACACCGTTACGGTCCGGCGCCGTAACCTTGATTCCCCGGCGTGTCACCTTGATGGTGTAGTTTTCCGGCTTAAGACCGGAATCCTGTGAAAAAGATATTCTGCATCCTCCCTTGGAGGTTCCGCAAGACAGGGAAAGGGCTGCGGCGAATTTGTCCACAGCGGCAACGGTCTTCTCCCCGAATGACTTGTCACAGATGATTTTTGCCCCCTTCACGCTGCAGGTGCCGTTAGAAACGGTGATGCTCTGCGGCTGGGGAGTGATGTTGATTGTGTTCCCGACTGTTTTGGCAGACAGGCCTGTCACCTGGAAAACTGCCATAAACAGGACAAATGCAATAGTTTTTATGGTATTCATCGTATTATGAGTTTTTTATTCAAGAGGCTTCACAGGCATATCCCAACCGGTGATGGTGGATATGTACGGAGCCATGCAGCAGGCAACCTTTCGATGACCTTCATAATTAGGATGCCAGGACGACCCCAATTCGGTAGTGTCGTTATGAACGTCCTGTTGGATGGAAGTCCAGTGCACGTTCTTATAACCGCTGCGATGAACGGCTTCACGGACATAATAGCCATCCGTAAGCTTTGACGAGACGCACAGGACAGGAACGTTTTCTCCATAATTGTCCCGGACAAGACCCAGAAGTTTCGAGTAGTCGGAGCACCATTTGTCCAACGACGGTTGTTTTCCCACGGAGAAGTCATTGGTTCCAAGATATATCACAACAGCATCCGGTCTGTATCCATCCTTACGTGCAGACCATCTGGAATCAGGATCCTCGTCAAACATACGACTGTAACGCACGACCATAGTGTTTTCCGGGTCGGCGTCATCATAATTGCGTGAAACGCCTCTGCCGGAATGACACACAAGACGTACATCAGCATCGAAGAAACGGCCCAGGATCGCGGCATAGGTGAGATTGCAGTTCTCCTCAGAAGCACGGAACGGTTCATTGCGATCCTCGCCTTCCGTTCCATATCCGCAAGTATAGGAGTCTCCTATGAACTCAATACTGCGCGCCTTTGCACCGCCTGCCTTGAGCAGGATACCGTCTGTCGTAAAACTTTCTATGGTGATTCTACCCTGCTCTCCTTCGGTTCTTTTCTGAAGGAAAACATCGTGTTCGGCCTTTTTGAGACCGGAGCATATGCTCAATTCATTGTCCGTTCCACGCACCTCGAGCACCGAGTCCTGCACGAGTCCGGGAGTTTTATCCACCCAGACGTTGAAATAATCACATCCTGTGTCAGAGCATTTCATAGACAGGGAACTGCCCTTGAATTTCACATGGACCACAACTCCGCTCCAATCGAAACCGGCCTTGCCGTCCTGCAGCAGGACGCGTCCGGAATATGATATAAGATCACTCGACGCAGGTGTCTGGGCAACGAGCAGAAGGGTCTGAATAAATAACAG
Source organism: Bacteroidales bacterium (assembly GCA_024401805.1). Taxonomy (GTDB): domain Bacteria; phylum Bacteroidota; class Bacteroidia; order Bacteroidales; family UBA932; genus Cryptobacteroides. Next base: position 20,573 of record JAKSKG010000015.1, on the reverse strand, counting down.
AACAGCAATCAGAGTTTTTTTCATAGCGATATCAACTTCTCAAATATATTTTCTTCCAGGAAAGCAGGCAGGTCAGCGCCATCATCGGAAGTGTCACGACCAGTCCGCGGCAAAGCCCCAGTACCGGAGACCCGATGCAGATGCCGTCCAACCAGCCAAGCAGCCCTACGGCGTAGAGCAGAGGACTGACTACCGTCCAGGGTATGGTGTAAGCCACCATAGGATTCTGTCCTGCATAAACAAGGTTGCGGCTGAGCGCACCACGACTCTCCACCCACATAAGGAAGCACAGAGTCAGAGCGGCCATTCCACAGGTAGAGAACAGATATGAGAGATTACAGTAATCCTTGGCAATACCTCCGTCTATAGGATCGAACCCTGTTCCAGCCAAAAGCATCCCGAATCCTATCCATCCGACAATGGAAAATGCCGACCGGGAACGCAGCGTCAGAAGCGCAAAGGCAACTGCAAGGGCGAAACTGATTCCGAATCCTATGAGGACATTCCTTGTGAAGAAGCTCCACAACATCACAGGAACCTCCGCAAGCGCAAGCAAGGCCGGCAGGCCGCTCTTGCCGTCACAAAGTCCGCCCTGGGTTTTGGTCCTTATTACATCACCTATTATGGAAGCGGACAGGACTATGACTAGATATTGGGTAAAATCAAACCCAAGCATCTTCAAGGCTGCGACAAGGAGTACGAACAAGGCCCTCAACCTCGGATTTTCACTGGTATACTGGTATATCAATCCTCCCAAAACGGAAGCCACGGCAAGCAGTTCCAGAATTACGTCGAAGTTTCCAAACTTGAAAGGTATTCCCAAAAGCGGTTTCTGAAGGGCTGTCATCAAAACAACAACTCCCCATCCAGCATAATTTACCCATTGATGCGAGGTTCTCAGAAGTGCGGCAAAAAGGAACAGCCACATAACAAAGGAATACACAGCACCCCAGCTGCCTGCTCCGGGAACAACGTTCATATTGCCTACGGCCACAGCGAACGCCATAAGAATCACTCCACGCCTGATGATGCTCAGGCTCACGGACAGATTGCCACGGGCGGACCTGAGCTTCCTGCCTATCGAGAAAGGGAACACGGCCCCCATTGAAAACAGGAAGAACGGAAAAACGAGGTCCACCCAGGTGATTCCCCTGAGTTCGGGTGTAAAAACAAACGAAGGTGGCGGCACCTGGCAATGGAACATCCACTGCGGAAGCCCGGACCCGTACCCTATGGCCGCACTGAAAATCATCCCGAAAATCGAGATGGCACGCAGCGCGTCTATCGAATTGACTCTTATACCGGAAGATTGATTGTCCATATCTGCGAATATACTCAAAAATTATGGTTATTTTTGCTATATGAACAAACTGACAGCCACTATTTTCGCAGGCGTTCTGGCTCTATCGGCCTGCAACTCCGTACCTCAGGAATTCGATGTCATTGTCGTAGGCGGAGGAGCCTCCGGAATCTGTGCCGGAATTCAGGCATCACGTCTCGGCGAAAACACCCTGATTCTGGAAGAAGGTCCCTGGCTGGGAGGTATGCTTACATCGGCCGGAGTCAGCGCAATAGACGGCAATTACAGGCTGCGCGCAGGCATATTCGGCGAATTCTGCGATTCGCTTGCCGCAAGGTACGGCGGCTATGATGCTCTGCGGACCGGATGGGTGAGCAATATTCTGTTCGAGCCCCGCATCGGGGAGGAAGTCCTTGAAAGCATGGCCGCAGCCGAGCCTCTGCTTAAGGTAGTCAAAAACAGCCCTCTGGACGGGGTCCTTAAATCGGAAGAGGGATGGAAGGTATTGTCCGGGGGACGAAGTTATACCTGCAGGATACTTGTCGATGCCACCGAGTTGGGCGATGTCGCCGCCGCCTGCGGAGCGAAATACCACGTGGGAATGGATTCCCGCAGCTATACCGGAGAGGAAATGGCCTCAGAAGAAGCCCTGCCTGTGGTGCAGGACATGACCTGGGTGGCAGTGCTCAAGGACTTCGGCCCCGGAGCGGACAAAACCATCCCTGAACCGGAAGGATATTGCCGCGACAACTACGCGAACTGCTGCCTCAACCCCTTGAACACTACGGTTTTCGAAAAGAACCAACCTCTGTGGTCACCCGAGATGATGCTTTCCTACGGCAGACTGCCAGGAGGCAGGATAATGCTGAACTGGCCGGTCGAGGCAAATGATTTCTACGCCAACGTGATAGAACTCACCCGCGAACAGAGGGATTCCATTTACAGGGCCGCTAGAAACCGCACACTCGGATACGTTTATTTCATACAGACGGAGCTTGGATACAGCAACCTCGGGCTCGCGGAAGACGAATTCCCTTCCGAAGACGGGCTTGCCCTCATCCCCTATTTCAGAGAGAGCAGGCGCATAGAAGGCGAGTCGCTGCTGACTCTGGACGCGGTTGCAGACCCATATTCCTACAGGCAGCCTCTGTACCGAAGCGGCATAGCTGTAGGCGATTATCCGGTAGACCATCATCATTTCGCAAATCCGGACTGGGAGAAACTGCCGAAATTCCTGTTCGCTCCCGTTCCGTCATTTTCGGTAAGCGCAGGCAGCATAGTTCCTCTTGACGTCGAAGACCTTATTGTTGTGGAAAAATCCATCTCTGCATCAAATCTGGTTGCCGGAGCAACAAGACTGCAGCCTGTTGTAATGGAGTTGGGACAGGCAGCAGGTGTCCTTGCCGCCCTTGCGGAAAGTTCCGGCAAGAGAGTCAGGGATGTCAGTGTCCGGGAACTCCAGTTCTTCCTGCTGGAACAGGGCGCCAGACTGCAGCCGTACCTTGACCTGGAACCGGACGATCCGGATTTCATTGCACTTCAGAAGGTAGGGTGTACGGGGATCCTTCGTGCCGACGGCAGGTCAGTGGATTGGTCCGACGAGATGTGGATGAGGGTGAATGACCCTCTGAAATGGAACGAGGTGTTTCTGAAAGATTACTACGGGATCGATTATGTGGATTCACCGGACTATATCACAGCCGGAATAATGTATCCGGCCATTGAACAGTACACCGGCGAGAACCTGGCGAATTATTACGCCTCCGATCCTAACCGCGTAGTCACCAGACTGGAAGCCATACGCGCAATCGATGCCTGGCTAGCTCCTTTCGAGACGATAGACATCGACTGGACCGGTTGTTTGAAACGCTAGAATTTCCGGGAGCAGACTCTTCCAAAGCTATCGGTCGCTCTCACCTCATGCTCGGTTGCTGCAGGGTTTATGACAGCCCTGTAAAAATTCGGAGAAGGGAAATAAGCGAGCCAGGATATCTTGTAGGCACTGATATCGGTGAAGATTTCCTTGGCGTGAGGGTCCGTTCCCACAAAGTTCTGCATGTCGCAAACCTTTTTGCCGTCCTCGTAATACTCCACTTTCCAGTTGTCGTCACGGTCCCACACATGGGCAATGACCTCGCCCGGATAATCCGGATGGTCTGCATAGATTTTCATCTGGCAATCTGCAGGGAGGCCATCCCCCTTGTAATACCAGGAAAGGTCGCGGCCGTTGCGGTCATATACCTTGCATCCCGGTGGACAGCCGTCTATGCACACGTCTCCGCACCACCAGGCTCCGCACAAGCCTCCGATATTATGCTCCACAATGTTGCGGCTTATACGCACATTGGAATTCGTATGCATATGGCCGGTAAGTATTGTGGTGTTGAAAGGTTCCAGCATTGCATAAAGGGCCGTGTTGTTGCACAGCTGATCCGCTATGTCCGGATATGAGAAGGCCTTGACATCCAGTTTGTACAGGCAGGTAGGAATATGCATGCACACAACCAGCTGCGAACCTTTTTCCAGAGTGCCCAGGTCTTTCTCGAGCCAGGCGAGCTGACGCTCCTCCAGGTAGCCTATGTAATACCAGTCCTTTCCAACGAAGAAATTGTCATTAAGCACCACATAGTGAACCTGACCTACATTGAACGAATAATAGGTTGGGCCGTATGTGTCTTCATAGTCTTTGTGCGAAGTCTCGAACGAACGGCCGTAATTGGTCATGTCGTGATTGCCTATGACATTGCGCCAGGTTATGTTGGAGCGCTCGAAAATCCTGTTGATGCGCGGATACAGCGAATGGTTCCAGCCTACCATATCCCCCAGGTTGATTCCAAAGGTATATGTATCCTTGATACCGTCCGTCACCTGCCCGATATCCTCCAGGCGGGCTTTGAGAGGTTTGAGGTCGTCCGGATCTGATATCTGTGGATCCGCAACCACTATAATCTTGTGATGATTGTCATCCAAAGGATTGACGCTCAATGTAAAATTGTATTCCTTCTGATTGTCCTTCAGTTCCTTATAGAAGCAGTCCCCGCCTCCCATTGTTGTCGAAACATATCCCGACGGAGTGATGACAAAGACAAAACGGCTTTCAGGGTCGGCCTTGATACTGAATCTGCCGTCATTGCCGGAACGTACGATGTTCACACCATCCGACACGTATACTCCGCTGACGGGTCCGGCCCCGTCAGTTACTGTTCCACGGACAATGCCGTTATGGTTCTTTGCCGGAACCTGGACTGCAAGCAGTACTGCTGCGATAAGGAAAACAAGTCTTTTCATAAAAACGGATCCGACCTTACTTTATGTTGAAGTATTCCTTGTAGCGGTCATATAGGTGACCGGCCTGCAGATAGGCGGACTGAGGACTCATAAAATGTGAGAACTCGAAAGTTATGGCCTTGTCATATCCGCAGCGCTTTGCCGCTTCCAGTTTCATGCGCAGTTTGTCGAACTTGATAGGAAGGAAGTTGATGGGCATATCACGGTCGAAGGTCTCGGCATTGGTCCAGCACTGCATTCCGTAGCGGTCCGCGAGTTTCTTGTTCACGCTGAAGAATGCGTCCAGTTCGTCGTAGTCTATATGGCCGTCCTGGAATGCGCAGGCGTCGACCACGTCGTGGATTCCGTCGAATATCTCGTTCCACTCCTGCTCGTGTTCACGCACGGATACGCCCTGCTTGCTCTTGAGGCTGGTACCCATAATGGCTTTCTTTCCGTCTATCCACGGAGAAATGAAGCAAGGCAGGCCGTCGGAAACGTCCTTGCACATCTTGCCCATAGTGTGGAAGGTCTCGATGCAGCCCTTGGTCTTGCGGCTGATTTCGGTAGATATATACCAGCCCTTGAAGCTCTTGTGATGGCCGTAGAGGTTCCACACTTCGTCTATCACGTATTTGTTGGATTCCAGTTCGTAGCTCATATCCCCTGTATCCCAGTACCTGCCGCTGTCGTACAGGCCGAAGTAGAACTTCATCCCGTGTTTGTCCGCAAGTGTAAGGAACAGCTCCACCAGATCGACAGACGGCATATAACATCCCTTTCCAAGCAGGTATTTGCTAGGCCAGGTGATGAACTTGCGATAGCCGGAGCGTATCATTATCACTGTATCTATTCCTATCGCCTTCATATACTGGAAGTCCTGGTCCCATTCCTTCGCACCCCAGTTCTGGTGAGGGATGTCGTGGGAAATTTCGTCAAGGAAGGTCCCGGTGATACGGAGTCCGTTGTTCTTGGGAACAATGAGGGTGCTTTCCATCGAAGATGAAAAAGCGGTGCCGCCTGCCACTGCAGGAATGGCGCTCTCTTTTCCATTGCATCCTGCCAATACAGGTGCCGCTGCCACTGCAGCTGCGGCTGTAGCCGCCGATTTGATGAATGAACGTCTGTCTGTCATATCTTTTCCGGTTCTGATATATTATCAGTTATTTAAAAGGCCAGGACCGGACAGTCCTGGCCTTGAAACTTGATTATTAGAGTTTAGGGTAGATGACCTTCATGAAGCATGATACACCTGAATCGAATACGTATGCCACCAGATTGTCGCCTTCAATCTCAAGGCATACATCTGTAGTAGAGCCATAAACGAAGCTGCCCGGATCATCGCTGATATAGTATTTCTGGCAAGAAACCGTTACAGGATTTGCAGGGTCGTCGATATTGACGAGCCAGAGATAGCTAGGCATAACACCCCAATCTACCTTTCCGAAATATGTCATACCTATGAATGAAGCATATTTGTGACCGTTCCACTCAATGAAATCAATGGCATTGTAGCCCTCTGCCCAGCTGCTGCCGGTAACAAGTACATGCTGCCAATTGGCCATGGACATTGTAGGATTGTAGCAAAGGTCATAATGTGTATCGTAACCGATGTAGAAGATGCCACTGTCTACAGTTGTTCCCAGATGCTTTGCAACCATGTTTGCTGAAGACCATACAGCACCTCCGGTAGGAAGTGTGACATAATCCGCATATGTATTAACCGGTGTACCGTTCTTGATTTCAAAAGCTACTGCATATGAACCGCCATCATATCCGGCAGCGGAAACCATAGTAATGCAGGCGTCTTTTGTAACATCACCTGTCACCCTGATATTGTCCAGTCCGTATCCGTAGAAACCGTTGCTGTAAGAATCGACAAGTTTGACAATTGCGGTAGGGTCTTCCAGTTTGCCTGCCGGAATAGCATATACATCCAGAGGGATGTACTCTGCCTCTTCGTCAAATGCTCCGTCCTCGGTCAAAGGATAATTTCCGCCCACTGAAAGAACAATATTGCCGGCGTCGTCGTTTGTGATTCCGGTAGGGATAAACGGAAGCATATCCGTTGCATCCATCAGGAATGAACCGTCGGTCTTGCTGAACACCTTCATTCCGATTCCGGTGCAAACAAACATATAGTCTCCATACATCGCAACTGAATAACGATGGCTCTCATTGTAGAGGTCCCAGGTGAATTCCTGCCTCCAACCGAGGGCGAGTCTTCCGGCCTGGTTGCAATAAACTTTCACTACGTGAGCAGTAGTTTCTCCTGTAGGCTCGCCGTTGTCATCAAGGACAGGGTCCTGAATCTCGTCGATGGTAAACTTTATGTAAGGCTGGCGAACATCATACCCCGGGTTTGCGTCAACAGTTACGGTGAAGTGGTTTCCGTCACGGGTCACGTGATGGTAAGGGAAACTGCCGTCCTCATAGGTCTTGACTGCGTATTCAACGTTTGCTGTAACGTCGAACTCATACTGTCCGCCTTCTACTCCCATCTCGAACCAGTCTGAGCTAACCTCGAATACCGGCTCGAATGCGGCCTGCTTTACAACGAACTCGATGTTCTTGCCGGCGCCGCTGATGATGATGGAACCTTCACGTGCTTCACCCTTGTTAAGGTCTACACCCACGTGGATCTGTGAAGCGACTGCAGCCTTGGTGCCCTCGCTTACGATCATCCAGTCACATCCGTCTGCAACCTTTGCGGTATAATCTACATTGGACTTCACGTCGATGTAGAAGTCCTGCTCGTTGCAGTCGATCTCCTTCTCGGTAACCTCGACGATGAGGGCATCCTTCTGGAGCTGGGTGAACTTCACCTTTGCATTTGCACTCTGTGCAGTGATGGTAAGATTTGCAACAACTGCATCTTCAGAATCGTTCTGAAGGGCTGTAACCTTGACAGTTGCAGTTCCTGCCTCTCCCGATATAGGAGTAACGTTGAACGAACTGTTGTCGATAGAGGCGGTCCATGCAACCGTTGATTGGAATTCTACGGTGATGATTTCACCTTCTGTCTTGACTGTTACTTCTGAAGGGGTGTTGAGCGTAACCGACGGGGTTACCTCGGGCTCCTTCTGGCAAGCGAATGCGAGTGATGCAATCGCAAGAATTGTTAGGATTTTTTTCATAATGTTTTTGTTTGAAAATTGATTATTTGATAGTGTTCAAGTAGTCGTTAATACCTTTGCGGAATGCATCCCAATAGTCATACATCCGTATGTGGCACAGATCGAAGCAGAAATAACCGTCGGCGGAGTTGATGCAGGCGTCTATGGTCTTTGGGATGACGGTCTGCTGACCTCCGTTCTCGAATCCGCTGCCGTTACCTATGTCCGGACCTCCGGCAAACTCGGTGTCGCCGCACAGCAGCTGCCTGCCCAACTTGCAGAAACCCTGCATTGTCCATTCAGAGTTGCCGTAGATGCTGGTGGTTGCGGCATAGCAGCCGAGCATCATAAAGTCGCAGTGGTCTGCATATCCGTAGTTCGCATAATCTGCATTTGCCCAGTTGTATTTCTTTGAAGTGTTGTACTGAGGGCTTGCCCAGTTTACGCCCGAGGTGTAATAAGTCGAGTACCACGCACCCACATAGCAGCCGAAACGCATTTCCGGGTTGACGGAGTGAACCTTTGCCGAAGCCTTCTCCACAAAGTCGTGAATGACCTTTGCGCGGAACGCGAGCCAGCTCTTCTGGGTCGCGCTGAGAGAGCGCGGGAGATCGCTGGTCCCCGGTGCAAACACATCCGAAGGCCAGTTCTTTACAGAACTTCCGATATAGGTCTCGAACTTTGTGCGTGTGATGTCTGAGAAATCACTCTGAAGGCCGTTGTCATCAAAGCGGCAGCGGTCAAGGATTATTCCGTCAAGGTCATAGGCCGCAAGTTCTCCGATGATGTCGAGCACATACTCCTGAACGTCGTCATTCGCGGGATTCATGAATACGGTCCCCTGTACGCCATCATAGAAAGTGCTCACAATGCCGTCTGCTGAATTGATAGTGCTCACCCAGCTCTTCGGAATGCTGCCGTCAAAGACAGGTCCCTCGCTCTGGAGTCCGTAATATCCTCCATAGCCGCACACGAATGTGTTCATAGCCGCATTGACCCTCAATCCCAGTTCGTGGCCATAATCAATGAAGGCCTGGAGATAGTCGAAATCCTCCGTCCTCACGACGAACTTGTACTGCCCGTTCACCCAGGCGGCAAGGCGCCTGGCCTGCGGAGCGACCTTGGAATTGTAAAGTACTGTCCCTTCGGTAGGACGCACGTCCACAATCACGTCCGTGAAGCCTATATCCTTGACCTTGGCAAGTTCCGACTTTATGTTGTCCTTGCTGTTGGCGTAGGTGTTGAAGTTGGCGCTGGCGTCTATCCAGAGGTAGCGCGGCTTGCCCTTGAAAGCAGGTTCGGGATCGGTGCCGGGATCAGGGTCGGTGCCGGGATCGGGATCATCCCCAGGGTCAGGGTCCGTCCCGGGATCCGGGTCGACCCAAGGCCAATCCGGGATTTCCGGTACCGGCTTTTCACAGGAACCGAAAGTCAAAAACCCGAACGCTGCCAGAAGCAGCAATGCTTTTCTCATAATTATCTCTTTATACAATCTCCCACATAACCGCCTACTGCCTGCGCGTTGTGGTCGTAATAGTAAACATACAGTTTGTAGCCGTCCTTGGCCGGTGCAAGTACAACGTCTCCGGAGGCTATTCCGGCAGCTCCCTTCTGGTACCAGCTTATACCCTCGTTACTGAATCCGAGTACAGGAGATGCAGGATCGGTAATGTCATATACATAGAGCATCGGAGCTATTCCCCACTGAGGGAAGTGACTGACAACAAACAGGGTCATAAACCTTGAGTTGTTGAAGGTCTTGGAATCAAGGCAGTTAGGATTGTTTGCCCAGTTTCCTATCTCTGCTATCACCTCGTCCTTGCCGTTACCGTTGAAATAATGGAGCAGATACAGGTCGTTCGCACCCACATTGCCTTCATAGTAATCGTAGAACCAGCCGTCCTGCTCCGGACTGAGCGATGCAGGGACTATGGTTGCAGTATTCACAGGAGCAGGACCCCAACCTCCGGTTACGCCGGAAAGGTCCAGAATCTTGATGTCCTTGACCCCGCCTCCCTCGACAATGAGGTAGACTGCCTTTGCAGTGGTTGTCACACCTGTCACGCCTTCCGCCGTATAGGTGATGACGGCCTTCTTGTCAATGTCTCCAAAAACCTTCATCTTATGTCCGATAGGGACATCCACAGGATTCTCAAACATATAGAACAGTTCAGGCACTGCATTGACGGATGCTGTCCTGTACAGTTTCACGGCCTCGCGGTTGTCTCCACCCTGAGCCACATTGGTGATGAGCATATTGCCGGACTCGTCATTGGTGATAGAGCCCGCTACGGCTTCACCAAGTTTGATGCTGCCGCCCTTGTCTCCGGTAAGTCCGTCAATCCAGACAGGGGTATCCCCGTTGCCAAGGCATATTACCAGCCTGCCCTCTATAGATGCAAGAGAAACGGCCACCTCTGCCGTATAATCCGGCATACCCAGACGGCTCACAGGATCGAAATTGAAGAGTTTCTCTATGGAATCCACGTTGATACCCATATCTATCCTCTCAGGGTCTCCCGTCATCACGGTATACTCTGCGGTAGTTCCGTCGTGAGCTGTGACCGTATATTTGACAGGCTTGGAATAATCCCTGGCCTTGGAAGGGTCCGGGAAGACCTCGGCGTGGGCAGATACGGTTATGCTTGCCGTCGCCTTGCTTACGTCGTCCTTGGTTGGAAGCACAACGGTCTTTTCGGCCTTGTCAACGACTCCGGAAACATTGGGATTGGAAAGGGTAAACGACAGAATGTCACATTCTGATGATTTGACTCTCTCTCCCGTAATGATTATCGTGCGGCTGTTACCGTGAGGGTCCGTATAAAGGAATTCATTCTCTTCCGTAAGATCCAGTATTGTGAGAGCCGGAGAAAGCTTGTAATTGGGCTGGAGTTCGGCCTGCACCCTGACACTGGTCATATAGCCTATTGTCTGATTGTCGGAAGTCGAAGGATAGTAATACGGTATAGGAATAACGAACCTGTCTATGGAATCGTCGTCGATGACAAGTTTTGCAAGTTCCTGATCCACATACGGTCCGAACGTAAAAATTGCCGTAAGACTGGTAAGTCCCTGACGGTCGGCGGTAGTTTCAATGAACTGCGGCTTCTGGCAGGATGTCGGAAGAAGTACTGACAGCACTGCCGTCAATAAGAATATCTTTTTCATAAACTGTCTTGTTATTATTTCCATTCCGGATACTGTTCAAGTGAGGAATTGCTGTTGAGTTCGCTGGCAGGAAGAGGCAAACGGTAAAGCTTAGCCGGGAAATTGCGTTCCTTGTCATCTACCGAAACGTAGGTATAGGTAAATCCGTCACCGCTCTTCTCGATTTTAAGGCCATGTTGCTGATATCCCGAAAGGCCCTCTGGATACTGCTTGTCGGCTGCTTCCCAACGCCTGAGATCCCAATAATGAAGGCCCTCGTAAGCAAGTTCCACTTTGCGTTCCTGGCGTATGGCCTTCCAGAGTTCGGAGTCGGACTTGTCTGTATATGGCAAGCCGACTCGGGACCTGATTGCCTTTACGACGGCATTTGCTCCGGCAGCGTCTCCTGTCTTGTAGCATGCCTCGGCCTTGTTCAGAAGAACCTCGGCATAACGGATTATGTTGAACGGCTGGCTGGATGCAGATGTATTCACGTCGTAGGTCTCATCTACGAGCTTGCGCAGGTAATAACCGGTAACGGTCTTCCCCTTAGGCTCCTTGTCCGTTCTCCAGGTAGCCCACCCGTCGGTACCGCCTACGTATGGCTCGATGTTGCGGTCCTTCCACTGTGCTCCGTTGTAGAGAATGGTTGCCTGGAATCTTGGCTCCAGACGGCTGTACGGAGGTTCCTTTGAAGTACCGGATTCCGTGTGCCAGGCACTCCAGTCCGGGAACCCTCCGGTGGCGAGTTCGTAGCTCTCGACCATCTCCTGTGTAGGGACGCCATAGCCTCCTCCGGTAGATTGGTTTACAGTATAGTCACCTCCCGGAGTATAATAGAAGTTGAAGGAATGGGTTATGCCTTCCTTGTAATCGAATGTATACTGGAGAATGGCCTCGGTATTGCCTTCCGCAAGGGTCTTGCCTATGGCATCGGCGTATGTGGACTCCAGTTTGTATCCAAGGGCGGAAAGCTCGTCTGCAGCCTTTACAACCAGGTCATAGCGCTCTGCATACAGCATTGCGCGGGTAATGAATGCCAGAGCCATTCCCTTGTTTATGCGCCCGTTGGCTTCGCTTGCTGCAGGAAGGTATTCGGATGCGAATTCAAGGTCGGACTGGACCATGTTCCATCCGTCTTCTTCCGTGCTGAGTTCCTTGTCCTTTACAATGGCAGTAAGGTCCTCGTCATAAATAATTATGTCCTTATAGCGCTTCAGAAGCTCGAAATAGACGTAGGCGCGCAGAAAGCGGAGCTCGCCCTCGAGCCTTGACTTATCCGCATCTTCCATCTGTCCGTAGGAATGCAGATAGTTCAAGTCCGCGTTCACACGGCGAAGGGCAGTATACAGAGTCCCCCAATAGCCCAGATACGCGTCGACGTAAGTGGTTGTAAGGACGCTTCCGCCATATGAGAACTCGGAAGGTATGTAGCATAATGCATTGTAGTTGTATGACGTATACTTGAGCTCGTCGGTAAGAGACTCCGTAAGACCTATCACCGTAGGATTGGAATTGATGTCCCAAATATATGTATACAGGTAGTTGATGGAATATTCTGCGGTAGCTGTCTTGGACCATATTGTCTTTTCGGACACCCTGTCGCGGGGCGTCATATCCAGAAAGTCGTTGCAGGAAACGAGCAACAGCGCAAGAATGGCAAATGTAAATATCTTCTTCATATCTGTTCCCTCCCGTTAGAATGTTAATGTGATACCTCCCATCAGCAGACGCTGCTGTGGATAATAACCGTTGTTCACTCCCGGTGATTCGGGATCTATGCCCTCCGGCAGCGCATCGATGGTAAAGATGTTCTGTCCCTCTACAAAGAAGCGCAGAGCCTCGATGCCTATGATTGACGTTGCCTTCTTTGGCAGAGTATATCCGAGCTGCGCGGTCTTGAGCCTCAGGTATTTGCCGTCCCTTATCCAGAAGGTAGAGCTGAGTCCGTTGTCGCCGCCGTGGCTGGTTGTGCTCAATGTCAGGCGAGGGAAGGTCCCTTCCGGATTATAGACGCTGTACGCGTTCTGAACCAGGAACAGAGGCGAGTTGCCACCCTCCTTGAATGTCTGGGTCCAGATGGTATTGTCATCATATCCGTTGTAATAGGTTCCGGTAAGAGAAACGTCAAACAGGGCTCCTCCTGTAAACTGAGCGTTGAAATCGAAATTGTTCCAGGTGAAATCAAGGTTGAGTCCGAAGGTGAGCTGAGGCCTGTTGCTGCGGCCGAAGAACCCCTTGTCATCCTCGTTGATCTTGCCGTCTCCGTTGAGGTCCCTGTACCTGATGTCCCCTACGTTAGGACGGGTACCATACCAGGCGCTGTTGTCTATTTCTTCCTCGGAATGATAGATTCCGTCCGCCTGCCAGCAGAGTATGCTGCCGTATGTAGTTCCCACAACCTTGCGATAGTCCACTATGTTGGGTTCGTCGTTATAGATGAGCCAGCGGGTCTTGGAATAGGTTGCACTTGCGGTGACACCATACCAGAAAGGCTTGCCCAGCAGATCGAAATGGTTGCGATGGCTTACAAGTATGTCAATACCCTTGGCGTCGATTGCGTTCTTGTTGACCCAGGTAGGGTAATATCCTCCCATAGAAGAAGGGAAGCCTGTCGACTGGTACGTAAGCATATCATAGGTATAGTTGTAGAATCCGTCAACCTCCAGTCCCAGAAGTCCGTTCCACATAGTGGCGTCGAATCCGGCGTTCCAGCTCTGGGTCTTCTCCCAGGTCAGGTCCGTATTAGGGATTCCGGAAGTATAATAGGCCGGAACTATACGGTTGCCACCACCGAGCAGCCCGTAGGCCACGTTTGCCCCGTACTGGCTGTATGTACTCAGGAACATATACTCACTTACGCTGTCGTTTCCGAGCAGACCCACGCTCGCGCGGATCTTGAGGTCATCGATAAAGTTCACGTTCTTCATCCAGTCCTCCTTGCTTACCCTCCAACCGACCGATGCGGACGGGAAGAATCCCCAGCGGGTGCTGGTCATACCGGCAAACTTGTATGAACCGTCATACCTGCCGGTAACTTCGGCCAGATACTTCTCGTCGAAGTCATATCTGAGTCTGAATACATAACCGGCGCTGCGTGATGCGCTGCTCCATCCTCCGACAGGAGAATTTGTAGGAATTCCGTTGGAAAGTTCCGGAAGCGATGCGAACGGCAGGTTCTTGACATAGGCCGAGAGTCCGTTGCCCTCGTATTCCCGCATTTCGGCTAGAGCCATCGCATCTATGTTGTTACGCCCGAATGAATGTGCATAATTAATTCCAGCCTGCCCCACTATCTGCTTTGAGAAGGTCGCACCTTCACCAAGATTGGTGACATTGTCCGACACGTGAGGGTTGTCCGTGCGCTGGCTCCAGCTCCATTGTCCGTCCAGACCCTTGGTTACCTGCATCATAGCGTATGGCGTGCTCAGATTCTTGTTGTAACTTACAGAATAGTCGAAAGAACCCGAGGCCCTGAGGCTGAGCCCCTGGACAAACGGAACGTTATATACCAGCTCCGCATTGGCCGACATCGATGCGCTACGGGTGATCTTGTATCCGGATTCGTATATTGCGGCAAGCGGACTTACCAGGAACGCCTGGTTGTTCTGAACCGCACCGGTATATATTCCATTATATTTTTCCGGAAGGAAAGGATGCATCTGAATGGCCTGGCGTGAAACGGAGAACCATCCTGCCTCCGTGCCGCCGTCCGAATCGGAACCGCCGGAGAGGTATGCAGGGGTATGACGGTCACCTATCACACCGGAAAGGCCTACCTTGTAATCCAGGTTCCTGCCTATCGTACCGTCAATATTCGAGCGTACGTTGTATCTGGTATAGTTGAAGTTGTCTATGTTTCCCTTCTGGCCCAATACACCCAGAGAAGTGAAGTACTTGACCTTGTCCGCACCGCCCTGGATCGTAACGTTGTGCTTCTGAGTAAGACCTACCCCGTAGATTCTGTTTATGTAATCCACATTGTCCCATCCGTCCGTAGGATCACCGTTGGTCATCGCATCTATGTTGGCCTGGGTGAAATATGGGACATACTGGTCCGGAGATGCTATTTCACCGTTGGACAGCTGGTCCATCATCTGGGCGACATTGTAGTAATATGCGAACTGCGGGCCGTTCATGAACTGAGGGAAGTTGGCGTTCATCGAGGCTCCCAGAGATGCATTGTAGCTTATCCTTGCATCTCCTTTGGCTCCTTTGCGGGTCGTGACGATAATCACGCCTCCGGCAGCCTTGAGACCATATACCGCAGCGGAGGCACCGTCCTTGAGGACAGAGATGCTCTCTATGTCGGCAGGATCTATGTCATTGATGTTGTCAACAGGGAAACCGTCAACGACATAGCTTACTCCGTACACGGAACCGCGGATTCTCAGGCTCGCCTGGTCCAGTCCGGGCTCTCCGGATTCCTGGATCGAGGAGATGCCAGGGAGCCGTCCGGCAAGAACCTGTGAAACGTTTGTCGACGGAGCTTTGAGCAAGTCATCTCCCTTGATGGCGGATACTGCACTGGTAAGCGAAGACTTCTTCTGCGTGCCGTATCCGACCACAATCACGTCTTCCAGCATAAGGGTATCTTCTTCCAGAGTCATATCGATGGTCTTCTGTCCGTCGAACACGATGCTCCGGTCCATCATTCCCATACAAGTGAAAAGGAGGGTAGCTCCCTTCGGAACGGTAAGGGACCATCCACCGTCCAAATCTGTAACCGTACCATTGTTGGTCCCATCTACAACCACCATCACACCCGGCAGGGGCTGTCCGGCAGCATCCCTGACGACTCCCGATGTGCGCACGTTCTGTGCGGACACGGCAGAAACCGTCAGAAACAGGCAAATCAATGCGAATAAAAATTTCTTAGGCATATAGTAGTGTTATTTTATCTGACCAGTGCGGCGCATCGCGCCCTCGAGGTCTTTCCATAATTCATGCTTGTCAAGATGAGAGATGTCAAACACCATCACTCCTCCCGTGGATTTCACAGACTGCTCGACAGCCTTGGCAAATTTCTTCATGCCGCCCAGATACTGTTCCACATAAATCGATCCTGTCACGGGAACGACTCCGCAGGTTACCGTCTGAGCCAGTTCGGCACCGCCCTCGACACTGTAACAGTATTTGAGCGAGAGGTTGAGTCCGGCTTCGGAGCTTTTGCCCTTGACGAACAGGGCCCTGTCCACTTCTTTTTTAGTAATGAGAGTATAATACAACCCTGTCATATATACGTCCAGCATATCCGCATAGGCTGTATTACGATAGTTCGGAGTCGCCCAATCGAATTCACCTGAAGGGTCGAAATTCCTGGATGCCCAGTTGACACCCACCTGATAATAGGTGTCGTACCATGCCCCCGTATAATCACCGATAAGCAGATTCGGATTGATTGCCTTGAGGGCATTGTGCGTACGCTCCACGAAGTCGTGGATGACCATAGCCCTCCACTCGCACCACTCGTTGAAATGCTTGCCGCGGACCCAGTTGCCACGGAGTCTGCCGCTATCCGTATACCAGCTGATGATATCCTCTGGAAAGTTCTCGACCCTGATGCCTGAATACTCCTCGAACTGCTTCCTTGAAAGATCGCTGAAATCGGCAGTCATTCCATCGTATCGCACCCTGTCGAATATCAATCCGTCACAATCGGGATATTTCCGCACGAACTCCTCGAGAATGGCGATCTGATAGTCCTGAACCTGTGGATCTGACGGATTGAGCATTCCGTTGTAATTGCTCTTTATGGTGGAAATAGGCTTGAGTTCCCCTTTGTCATAGCATATGCTCTGCCACTCGGGGTGCTCTCCATATATTATTCCCCTGTCCATATAGTTGTGCCCTCCGCAGAACACGTTGAGAGAAGCGAACACCTTGAGCCCCATTTCATGACCGTATTCGAGGAAATATCCCATCATATCGTAGTCACGGTCCCTCTCCACTCCGTTGAACGGGCTCATATAAGGAGCTATCGAGCTGTCGTACAGGACCTCGCCCATTATGGACTTTACATCCACCACCACATTGTCAAATCCAAGGGCACTGACTTTCTGAAGATAGTACCTGATGGAATCCGGATGGGAAAGCGCGGAATAGTTGGCCTCACAGTCAAACCACATATAATTGCGGTTCAGTGCCGAGGCCGGGGTCCCTGACAGAGCAAACGCTGCCAGCAATATCGAGATCAGGAATTTTCTTCTCATTTGGAAAGTATTTCGTTGCAAAGCAGGTGCGCTATCACAAGCATTCTTGGGATATGGAACGGGCCTTTGAAAAGATTGCCCTTGGCCGGCTGGGCCACGCTTCCGTCACGGTGAAGGTAACCGAACCATTCCGGGAAATCCGGATCCACAAGATGAGCCTTGGCCCATTCGTTGGCAGAGCGGTGTATATCCAGATATTTTTCGTCGCCTGTCATCTTGTATGCATAAAGGGACGCGATGATGGTCTCGCATTGAGGCCACCAGAATTTCATATCCTGTGAATAATCCTGATTCGGGAAACCTTTGCAGTCACGGAAATTGATTATTCCGCCATATTCCTCGTCCCATCCCCATTTGTATTGCCAGTCGAAGATTTTCAGACCAATTTCCTTGAAATGAGGTTCGTTCATACGCTCAGATGCCTGCATTAGGAACCACGCCGTCTCTATGCCATGGCCGGGATTGATGGTACGTCCCTCACAGGTGTCGATCAGGCTGCCGTCAGGATTCACCGATTCAAGCACACATCCGAACTCGGGATGCATATGATATTTCTCGATATCATCGGCCGACTGGCGTATCTGTTCGTCCAGGACAGGGTCGTTGCAGACCTGCTTGAGGACCAGCGCTACGTTCACAAGTATCATCGTGATGCTGTGACCTCTTCCCGGCTGATATCCCTTTGGAATCAGAAAGCCGGGAGTGTCCAGCATATAGAGGATATGCTTGAAGATGTCCAAAGCCTTGGCCGCATATTTCCTGTCGCCGCTGGCCTTCGAGTACTCCGCCATCGCAATTGCGGCAAAGCAGTCCGAGAAAACGTAACGGCGCTTGCGCAGAGGCAATCCCTGGGCCGTGACGCTGAAGAACATATGCCCGTCGACGTCTATACAATGGGATTCAATGAAATCAATGCAGGACTTGCTTGCAGCAAGCCACTGTGGATTCTTTTCTATATTGTTGTATGCGTACGCAGCAACGAATCCGTAACGGCCCTGGAACCATACGGACTTTGTACTGTCCATAAGTGTTCCGTCCCTGTCTACACAAGTATACACACCTCCGTTTTCTGTGTCAAGTCCATACTTGAGCCAGAAAGGCATGATATTGTCTACCAGTTCCTGTCTGTACCATTCGCTGCATTGCTGCAGGTACTCCTTCTGTTCGTCTTTCATATTATCTTGTTTTCCAATATTGTTCGATTTCTTCAAGTGTCTTTCCAGTTGTCTCCGGAATCTTGAACCTCATTATGTACATATAAGGCAGGCACATCACTGCAAAGAGGAAGAACGTGCCGGCAGGCGTAAGATGACTCATGCACCAAGGAGTGAACTGTCCTATGAGATACGTACCTACCCACAGGGCAAGTCCGGCTATAGACATGGCTATTCCGCGTACACGGTTAGGATACATCTCACTGAGCAGCACGAATACAACCGCGCTTATGCTGATAGCCTGGCTGAATATGTACAGCAGGAAGAATACCAGCAGGAATACCGGGCTTATGCCAAGCGTTGCCCCGAAAAGGAAATACAGGCCTATGAGCACCAGGCATACAATCATACTGCTTACACCGAAATAAATGAGTTTCTTGCGTCCTACCTTGTCTATTATGAACACGGCAAGCACAGTTGTAAGCATATTCACCAGACCTACAAGGACAGTGGAAAGAGATGAGTCCCTGCTTGCAAGCCCGGCATCCGCAAATATGTCCGGCCCATAATACAGCACTGCATTCACGCCCATGAACTGTCCCAGGATTGCGATGGCCGACCCCAGCAGCACCGCTTTACGGATGCCTGGTTCCAGAAGGGCCTTCCACTCGCTTTTCGTTTCGCCATCGAGGGAAGATTTCGTAAGAAGGAATTCCGCCGTTGCGCCGTCTGCCGTTGTCTTCAAACGTCTGAAAACACGCATGGCGGCATCGTCGCGGCCGCGGACAATGAGCCAGCGCGGACTTTCCGGAATGAAAAAGGCAATGACAAAGAACAGGACCGTAACTATGCTTTCGCTTCCAAGCATACCGCGCCACATCTCACTGCTCATTATCTTCTGAAGGAAAGCGCTGCCATAGACTGCCGTGTCGCTGTTCGACAGAATCACATAGTTGACCAGATAAGCCAGCAGCAGTCCCATAGTGACCGCAAGCTGATACAGAGACACCATAGTCCCCCTGATTCTGGCCGGAGATATCTCCGAGATATACATAGGTGAGACTATGCTCACAATACCTATTCCCAGGCCGCCTATGATTCTATATATCACCAGATCGTTGAATCCTGCACAGAGGCAGCATCCGATAGCTGACACACTGAACAGGACCGCTGCTATGAGCAGGGTAAGCTTACGGCCGAGCCAGTCGCTCATCACACCAGCAACGGCGACTCCGATGATAGAACCTACCAGCGCGCATCCGACATACCAGCCCTTGCTCATTTCCGACAGACCGAACTGCAGGGTTACGTCTGCCGTTGTCCCGGAAATGACAGCCGTGTCATATCCGAACAGAATACCTCCCAGTGCAGCTACAAGGCTGAGGAAAATCACGTACGCAATATTTGATTTGCCTTCCATTGTCATTCAGATAAGAAATAAAACTTTGCTAAAATATTGATTTTATTCTATAAAGCGGTTTAATAAATGATATTATTTCTATTTTTATACTATATTGTTGAATTTCAGCATTTTAACTAATTGACAAACAAATAATGATTTTTATTTATATCTTTGCATAAACGCCGCTAATTCATAAATCGTTTTAAAATATATGTTGACGAGTCAGATCCTCAAGTACCTGTCAGACACAGAAAAAGCCTTCATCTCCCAAATCGCCCAAGGTGTCGGGCTGAGCGTACCCACCACAACAAAATATCTGGAAAAGTTGGAAAAGGACGGACTTGTCCGGAAAAGCGGCAAGGTGGAAGTCAGCCACGGAAGAAGGCCTGTTCAATATCGTCTTAACGAGGATGCCGCCTATTTCATCGGCGTAGATCCCAAGAAGAACACACTGGAAATAAGCATATGCGATTTAACAGGAAAGATAGTCAGGGAATTCAAGGAAGATATTCCTTTTGAAAACACTCCGGAAATGATGGAGCACATCTGCTCCCGCTGCGACAATATGATGGTGGAATCCGGAATCGATCCGGAAAAGATCAAGACGGTTGCATTCAACCTATCGGGACGTGTGAATCCCAAAACAGGATTCAGCCATACGGTGTTCAACTTTGAGAGCCAGGACGAGCCACTGGCAGAAATCCTCTCCCAGCGCCTCTCACGCAAGGTGCTGGTGGAAAACGACACACGCGCTATGGCATATGGGGAACTGCACTCGGTGATAAAGAACCGCTATAAGGATTTTCTATTCATTAACATAGGCTGGGGTATAGGGCTTTCCATCATCATCGATGGCAAGCCTTATTACGGAATGAACGGATACAGCGGAGAATTCGGCCATACCAATGCCTATGACAATGAGATAATGTGCCATTGCGGAAAGAAGGGATGCCTGGAAACCGTCGTTTCCGGCAG
>JAKSKG010000014.1 GCA_024401805.1 Bacteroidales bacterium | reverse complement strand
GAGTCGACTCCAGTGTAGCCGCCCTGCTGCTCAAACGGCAGGGATACGACGTGTTCGCGATGTATATGCAGAACTGGCACGACATCGAGGGCACGCTGCACGGAGAATGCGAATGGGAAGAGGAGAAGTTCGTGGCAGAAATGGTTGCCAGAAAGATAGGCATACCTTTCTATTTCGTGGACCTGAGCAAGGAATATATGGCTCAGGTGGCGGATTATATGTTCGACGAGTACGCCAGGGGAAGGACCCCCAACCCCGATGTCCTGTGCAATTCGAAGATAAAGTTCGATGCCTTCCTCAAGGCTGCCGAAAGCCTTGGAGCGGATATGGTTGCCACGGGGCACTACTGCCGCCGCAGGGACAACGCGGACGGGACGGTGAGCATACTCGAGGGATACGACCCCAACAAGGACCAGAGCTACTTCCTATGCCAGCTCACCCAGGAGCAGCTTTCCAAGGCGATGTTCCCTATCGGGGACATATGCAAACCCGAGGTAAGGCGCATAGCCAAAGAAGCTGAACTCCAATCCGCAGACAAGAAGGATTCCCAGGGCATCTGTTTCGTAGGAAAGGTGGACCTTCCCGTATTCCTGCAGCAGAAACTCAAATCCGTGGAGGGAGAGGTCATCGAAGTGTTCCCGAAATACTATGAGGACCATCCGGAGCCAGAATTCGCCCGCCCGTACGACTATTCGGACATAGTGTTCGAGACCGAGACCTACCGCAGCGGACGACGACACGTCAGGAAGACAAGGAACAAAGCCAACCCCTGGGGTATTGTGGCAGGTCATCACGAGGGCGCGCAATTCTACACTGTAGGCCAGAGGAAGGGGCTTTCGATAGGCGGCCACACCCAGCCTTTGTTCGTGATAGGAACCGACATAGAATCCAACCGCATATATGTGGGAGAGGGCGAAAACCATCCCGGGCTTTATCGCAAAGCTTTGAAAATCAACACGGACGAGGTTCATTGGATACGTCCGAACCCGGACTGGAAGCCGGGTGCTTCACTGCGCTGCAAGGTACGCATACGATACCGGCAGCCATTGCAGGAGGCCGAACTCAAATGTATGGAAAACGGCACGTATATTGTATTTGACCAAGCGCAAAGGGCCGTAACTCCCGGACAGTTCGCAGTATGGTATGCGGACGACTCCGAAATGCTGGGAAGCGGCGTCATTAACGAGTAAACAATGAGATTTATGAACCTGATGATTCTTTTCCCTCTTGTGGCATCGCTTATGGCATGTCACAAGGACCGTCCCGACGAAATCGAACCGGCAAAGCCTATAGTTCTCACGGAACAGCAGTCATATATCCTTACCGATGCCAACGCATTCGCCTTTGACCTGTACAAGGAAATGGAATTGGACAATCCTGGCAAAAGCAGGATGATATCGCCGCTCAGCGCATCTCTTGCGCTTTCACTGCTTTCGACAGGAGCCCGCTCCCAGACCGCGGACGAAATCATCTCGGCGCTGGGATTCGACTGCAGCGCCGAAGAGATGAGCGCCTTCTACCGCCATCTGATGACTCAGCTGCTCAAGGTGGACCCTTCGACCACTCTGGAATCCGCCAATTCCATCTGGGCCAACAAGTTCATAGAGTTGCAGAAGAGTTTTGTAAGATCTTCCGAAAAATATTTCGATGCAGAGGTCCGGAGCGTCGACTTCACAGACCCCAAGACCACAGCCGCAATCAATTCCTGGTGCTCCGACAAGACCCACGGCCGCATAAAGTCGATAGTGGACAGCATGGATCCACAGACCTTGGTCGCCATACTCAACGCCCTGTATTTCAACGGGAAATGGAGCAAGGAATTCAAGACTTCACACAAAGACGTCTTCAGATGTTCCGACGGCAGTTCAAAGGAAGTCGAGATGATGACCCGGAAACTCAACTGCAAGTACAACGAGGACGCATCGTTCCGGATGGTCGAAATCCCTTACGGAAACGGAGCATTCGCAATGGACATAGTGCTGCCGGTCAAGGACGACCCTGAAAAATTCAACGAGGAAGTAAGAAAGATGTCGGCTCTGGAATGGTATTCACTTACCGCAATGCTCGGCCACGAGTCTGTATCCGTGGAACTGCCGGCATTCAAGATGGAATGCGAATACGACTTCATACCGTATCTCAAGAAACTCGGAATCAGTAAAGCCTTCACCACCGACGCCGACTTCAGCGGAATCAGCGCGACTCCATCCTTTGTCTCCCAGATCATCCAGAAGACGTATATCGATGTCAACAAGAAGGGAACGGAAGCTGCGGCAGTGACGATGATAGCAAACAAGATGACTTCTGCCGGACCGGATATGGACATCCTGTTCAGGGTAGACCGCCCGTTCATCTTTGCGATAAGGGAAGTGAGCACCGGAGCTATACTCTTCATCGGCCAGAAAGCCGACTAATCTTCTTTTCCAGCCGCCCGGCAGGCGCAACGTATGCCATCTATGGCAGAGCTGACTATTCCGCCGGAATAGCCGGCGCCCTCGCCGCAAGGATACAGTCCCGGAACCGAAACGTATTCGAGGGTTTCGGGGTCACGCGGTATCCTGACCGGGGACGAAGTCCTGGACTCGACCCCCAGCAGCAGCGCCGCATTGGTGTAGTAGTTGCGCATCTTTACGCGGGGGAACACCTTGCGGAGCCTGTCCGCGACATTGGAAGGCAGAAGCTCGTGCAGAGGCGCGGAAACCACTCCCGGATGGTATGACGTGCGCGGCATGGTCTTGGATATCTTGCCAAGGCAGAAATCCTCCATTCTCTGCGCGGGTGCAGTCATAGGATTGACCACTCCCTGCGAGAAGCAATAGTCGTACATCCTCCGCTCCACATCCCTCTGCCAGTCCATCAGGCGGAAAGGACCGTCTCCCGGAACATCCTCCGGTTCTACCTGCACCACCACGCCGGCATTCGCGAACTCCCCGTTGCGGGCCGAGTTGGACATACCGTTGAGCACCACGGTGCCGGGTTCCGTCGAGGAAGGCACCAGAATACCTCCGGGGCACATACAGAAGGAGAACACTCCCCTGCCGTCCTGCTGCTCCACGAAGGAATATTCCGCCGCTGGCACTCCGGGTTTCCACTGGCCGCTGTACTGGCACCAGTTTATCTTTTCCTGAGGATGCTCCACTCTGACACCCAGCGCGAAACCCTTGGCCTCGAGGGCGCCTCCTCCATTGTAAAGCATTTCGTATACATCCCTGGCCGAGTGACCTGTGGCAAGTATCACCTTGCGGCCGGAATAAGTCCTGCCGTCTGCACAAAGGGCCTCGAAAGGGCCTCCATCCCCTACGGATGTTATGGCTACGACCTTGGATTCGAAATGGTACTCACCTCCGTGCGAGACTATGCATTTGCGTATGTTCTCCACAACTACAGGCAGCTTGTCCGAACCTATGTGCGGATGTGCGTCGACAAGTATATCCCTGGAAGCTCCGAATTCCACAAGCTGATAAAGGACCTCGCGTATATCCCCGCGTTTTGAAGAACGCGTATAGAGCTTACCGTCGGAAAAAGCCCCTGCACCGCCCTCGCCATAGCAGTAATTGGATTCTGGATTGACCAGACCGTCACGGCTGAGCTTGGCCATGTCGAACTTCCTCGCGTGCACGTCCTTCCCCCTTTCCAGCACTATGGGCTTCATACCCAGAGCAAGCAGTTTCAAGGCGGCGAACATGCCGGCAGGCCCGGCTCCGACAATGATTACGGCAGGAGAGTCCGTAACGTCAAGGTATTCCGCTATGGTATACGGTTCATATTTCTCGTCGGGACCGTAGGCCTCGTACTGATATCTCCAGACAGGAGCCTTGCGGGCATCTACGGAGCGCTTCTTGAGCACCCATTTCATACCGGCCGCCTTGGATTCTATCTCTTTCAGGCGCGGTTCCCTACCAAGGGGGCATACGATCTCGAACTCTTTCATATATCTCTAAAAATCGGCGGCACGTGATACCGGTGCGATGTCCAGCGGGGCTCTTTCACCGGCCAGGTAATGATAGTATCCGGCAATGGCTATCATGGCCGCATTGTCCGTGGTGAACTTGAATTCAGGAAGATATGTGTTCCAGCCACGCTTCTGCCCCTCCTGCACCAGACGTGTCCTGAGCCCGCTGTTGGCGCTGACCCCTCCGCCTATGGTGATTTCCTTGATACCTGTCTGTCCGGATGCCTTGACCAGCTTGTCCATCAGGATGTCTATGAGCGCTTTCTGGAACGATGCGCAGATGTCTTCCTTGTTGTTTTCCATAAACAGAGGGTCCCTGGCCATCTCGTCCCTTACGAAATAAAGCAGTGACGTCTTTATTCCGCTGAAGCTGTAATCAAGACCGGGGACGTGAGGTTTAGCGAACTTGAACCTTTCGGGATCACCCTGGGCGGCAAGCCTGTCAATCACAGGGCCTCCGGGGTAGCCGAGACCCATCATTTTGGAACACTTGTCGAACGCCTCGCCCACCGCGTCGTCTATGGTCTGCCCCAGTATCTCGAAATGAAGGGGATCATTTACCTTGACTATCTGCGAGTTTCCTCCGCTCACCAGCAGGCACAGATATGGGAACTTGGGTTCCACCACCGGCTTGTCCACCTGCCTTACGAAATTCGCAAGCACGTGCCCCTGAAGATGATTTACCATTACGGTAGGTATATCGAGCGCAAGGCCCAGCGACTTGGCAAAGGAAGTTCCCACGAGAAGGGATCCCAGCAGCCCCGGGCCCCTGGTGAATGCGATTGCCGTTATGTCTGTCTTGCGGATTCCGGCACGGCTTATCGCCTCGCTCACAACAGGGACTATGTTCAGCTCGTGAGCGCGCGATGCGAGTTCCGGCACAACACCTCCGAACGACTTGTGCACGTCCTGTGAAGCTATCACGTTGGAAAGCAGGTAGCCGTCCTTGATTATGGCGGCAGATGTGTCGTCACAAGAAGATTCTATTCCCAGTATGATATCGGCCATTTCTATGCAATTTTTGTGTGTGCAAATTTAGCAATATTTAGTTAAATTTGTAGATTGCATTAAAAGCGGAAAACTATCAGCAAGGCTTATAACATATTGGCGCGCGTGCTGGGCGGAACAGTGGTACTTGCTCTGCTCTGTTCGATGCTGTTGTTCCTGCCGTCGGTCCAGAACGGGATTCTGGAAAGAATCACGTCCGGTCTGTCGGAAAAATTTGACGGTAAGATCGAGTTCGGCAGCGTGAGGGTGGTTCCGTTCAACACTGCGGTGATAACCGACGCCCTGATTCTCGACGACCATCCGTTCAACGACAGGCAGGACACTCTGGGATATGTCAGGAAACTCAAGGCTACCTTCACCCTGCGCGGTCTTGTATCCAAGAAAGGGATAGAACTTTCCAGAGTGGACATTGACGGGGGTTGGTTCAACCTTGTGACAGAACCTGCTGGAGAAGGCAGGACGAGCAATCTGCAAAGGGTATTCGGCCTTAAGAAGAAGGAATCCCTTCCAGATCAGGCTCCGGACATCTTCAGATTCAAAAGGGTCAAGATCAGGAACTTCCGCTACACGATGCGGAATTTCTACAAGACAGACTACGAATATCGGGGAATTGGTATCGATTGGAGCGACCTGGACCTGACGGCGGACATAGACATACACAACATGGCGTTCTCCGACCTTGTCATGTCCGGTGTAGTGGACAGGCTTGACGCTGTCGAGAAATGCGGCTACACCCTGACGGACTGCAGCGGAGACGCCAGAGTCGGACGCGGCAACGTAACCGTGAAGGACCTGCGCATCAAGGACGGCCTGTCCGATCTGGACCTGCCACTGTACAGCATGTCTTTCAAGAATTCGAGAGAGTTCAGCGATTTCCTGAACAAAGTCACGCTCAAGGGCGATTTCAACGAATCCGTATTCGCGCTCAGGACCGTGTCATATTTTTCAGGGGCGTTGGCGGACAACCCTTGCGTATTCGAGATCGGGTCCGGCAGTGTTGCAGGAACGGTTTCCGACTTCATTGCAACAGGATTGAAGTTCAAGGAAAGTTCGTCAGGCGTCACCGGAGACCTGGACTGCCACATAAGCGGTATTCCGGACATGGGCCGGGCCAGGTTCAATCTTGAAACCAGAGACCTTGGATTCAACGCAAGGTCGCTGACCGGAATCATCGATGCGTTTGCCGGTCCGGGGACGTTCAAGCCCGGAAAAATAGGCGGCAACGTGAACTTCAACCTCAGATGCAAGGTGAACGGAACCATCAACGACCTCAGCGCGGACGCAATTGTCAAAAGCACCGCCGGGAATGCCACGGCACACGCAGTCCTCAAGAATATGGCCGACTCGCGTCATACCACCGCGATAACGGCCCGAGTGAACACAAACAACCTTGATCTGGGGCGGATAACCGGAATCAAGGAAATCGGCAACTGCAACATTGTAGCCGGCGCCAGTGCGGAACTGATTCCCGGCAATCCGAGAATCACTGTCGACAGCCTGAGGGCAGGCAGCATCACCCTTCTTGGTCACGAGTATCACGGAATATACGGCAAGGGAGGTTACGGCAAGATGGGTCCTTACGGAACCCTGATTATCGATGACCCTTCACTGAGGATGGTAGCATCCGGCGAAAGGATGAGATACACCTTCTCTGTCCCGGAAATAGACCTTAAGGCATTGGCAATAGACACCAGGGAAGGAGTGTCGGCGGCATCTTTCAATGCCGGACTCAACTTCTACAAGGACCACTGCGAACTGGGTCTGTACGGGCTCAAGCTCAAGGATGATTCCGGCATCCACGACCTGGGGAACATACGCGCGGACGCTTTCCGTGATGCTCAAGCGCAGAGAATCACCATCAATTCCGCGTTCGCAACGGCAAAAGCCGAATTCTCGGCCGGAGTGGCAAGTTTCATCAAGGATATCCAGAGCGCCACGACCCGCAGGGAACTCGACGTCCTGTACAAGGACAAGACGGAGGAAAGGACAGCTTCCGACTGCAGCATATCCTTTGACGTAACGGACGCCGGCGCTCTGCTGGCATTCCTGATTCCGGACCTGTCGCTCAGGGGCAACACCGCCCTGGACCTCGACATCAAGGACGGTCTGCTTACAGGCAGGGTCATCTCGGAAAACGTCGCATACAAGAACATCAGCCTTAGGAACTTCGCGGCACTCGCAGACAATGCCGGGGACAGGTTGAACCTCAGCCTGGGATCATCCGACATTCACCTTGGCGGAATATCCCTTAACACCGCCGGCATAAGTGCCATGGCAAACGACAACGCTTTTTCCGTCTGTGCAGAATACAGCGGATCCGCGGACAGCCTTAACAGAGGAAAGCTAAGGGTAGACGGCAAGCTGTTCCGCCGTGAAGACGATTCGCTCGCTGTAACGGCCAGAATAACCGACTCGGGGATCCTGCTGGCAGGAACGCGCTGGGACATTACTCCTGCGACCATAGAATACGGCAGCGGTTCACTCAGCGTAGACAATCTGTCCATAAACAGCGAAGGCCAGTCCATTGAGGCAAAGGGAGGAATCAGCAGGGATTTCAAAGACAGATTCTCGCTCAAGATAAACAACGTAGGCCTGGGCCTGCTCAATGAATTCCTGGATCTGCCTGCAGAGATAGGCGGGAGTCTTGACGGCGGAGCCATCCTGCTGTCCCCTGTCAACGAAAAGTTGCAGCTGGCAATGAACGTACGCAGCGACTCGCTTTCCCTCTCCGGCAGAAATGCCGGATCATTGATGGCGGGAAGCGCATGGGACGACGAAAGGCAGCGTCTGAACATCATGCTCCAGAACTTCAACGGAAAGAAAAAGACACTTGACGTCAAGGCATCGTATGCTCCTTCTTCAAAAGAGATACTCGCCACTGCCGACCTGCAGGAATTCGGGATAGAGGCGGCCTCTCCCCTGCTCGAGAATCTTTTCAGCAGGATGGGCGGCAGCATAAGCGGAAAAATAAACTGCCAGGGGTATCCGGACAGCCTTTCCATATTCAGCGAGGGGACAAGGCTGCAGGACGTGATACTCAGACCTGCCTATACCGGAGTCACATATACGTTGAACGGACTGTTCTCCGTAGACAAGGAAAAAGTTAGTCTGGACTCTCTGGCAATCAGAGACGTTTACGGAGGCAAAGCCACTGTTAGCGGAACCATCAACGGTTTCCTGAGGAATCCCGAACTTTATGCAAACCTGAGGATGAACGCCCTCAGGGTGCTTGACGTCGACGAATCCGACGCGGAAAGCCTGTACGGCAACCTTGCCGTTTCCGGCGACGCCCTTGCCACGGGACATTTCGACAATCTGTACGTGGACGGGAATATCAGCACAAGCGGAACGGGCGACATACATATCCCGCTGAACTCCGCCATGACCCAGACCCGCAAGGAACTGCTTACCTTCGTCACCAGGGAAGAAGACGGATTCGACCAGCCAGGCAACGGGATCGTCAATCAGAAGGAAAAGGCTCCGAAAGGAAACCTTACGGCCAGGGCCAGAGTCAGGATCAGCCCGGACGTGACCGCATACGCGGACATAGACAAATCATCCGGCAACATGATTTCAGCGTTCGGAGACGGCGACCTTGAACTGGACCTGAATCTTGCAAGGAACTATTTCCAGATTAACGGAGACTACCAGTTGCGGGGCGGCAGCTACAGGTTCGCCATTCCTGGAATCATAGGAAAGGACCTTTCAATATCCGACGGCAGTTCCGTAAAGTTCAGCGGCGACGTGATGGACACCCAGATAGACATCAATACCGTTTACAGTCTCAAGACCAGCATTGCGCCTTTGACGACGGACACGAGTTCGGTTTCCACGAGGCGTCTTGTCAACTGCACCCTGTCCATCACCGACAGACTGCGCAATCCTAACATAGGATTCGGAATCGACATACCGGACCTGGACCCTATGACCAAGGCCGAGGTCCAGACTGCCCTGAACACAGAAGAAAAGATTCAGCGCCAGTTCGTATCCCTGCTGTTGCTGAACTCGTTCCTGCCTTCCGAGTCATCCGGGATCGTTAATGCAAACAGCAACATGCTTTATGCGAACGTTGCGGAAATGATGTCCGGCCAGTTCAACAGCATACTCCAGAAACTGGAAATACCTCTTGACCTCGGCTTCGGATACCAGGTCGGAGATGCCGGCACGGACATATTCGACGTGGCTGTCTCCACACAGCTGTTCAACAACAGGGTCATAGTCGGAGGCTCGGTCGGCAACCGCAAATACAGCACCTCCACCAGCGCCAACGGGGATGTGGTGGGAGACCTGGACATAGAGGTCAAGATAGACCGCAGCGGGCAACTGCGTTTCAAGCTCTTCTCTCACTCGGCGGACGAATTCACAAGTTTCCTGGACTATTCCCAGAGGAACGGACTGGGTGTGACATACCAGAGGGAATTCGGACGCAAGGCTCCGTCCGGCAGTGACGGCAAGGAAAAAATGAAAACATTGATCATAGATGAATAAAGGTTCCCTCATATTGCTTCCGGCGCCTCTGGGCGACAACGAACCCGCAGAGGTGATACCGGCATCGGTATTGGCCGCCGCCTGCTCTCTGAACTGCTTTGTTGTGGAGGAAGTCCGCACCGCAAGGCGTTTCCTTTCCCGCTACGGGCTCAAGGGACGTATCGACACTCTGGAATTCCATACCCTCAACGAGCACACCTCCCCTGCCGAGGTGGAAGCGCTTCTCCCCCTCTTCGACGGCCGCGACGTAGGCTTGATTACCGAGGCAGGACTCCCGGCGGTAGCAGACCCCGGCAGCGCTCTTGTGCAACTGTGCCACCGCAACGGGATAAGGGTGGTTCCGATGGTGGGGCCTTCATCGCTCATGCTTGCGCTTATGGCTTCCGGGCTCAACGGGCAGAGCTTTGCCTTTCTGGGCTACATTCCGGCCAAGACGGATGAACGCAGAGCGGCCATCAGGAACATTGAGAAGACATCCGCATCCCGCAAGCAGACTCAGATAATGATAGAAACGCCATACCGCAACGATTCCCTTCTGAAAGACCTCAGGGAGCAGTTGAGCCCCGGGACCAGTCTGTGCGTGGCCGCGGACCTGACTCTTCCGACGGAGTTCATTGCCACAAAAACGATTGCGCAATGGCGGAAAACCGATATTACAATAGGCAAGAGACCTTGTGTATTCCTTGTTCTGGCATGAAAGGAAAGATAGAACTTACAGGAATGAAATTTCATTCCAGGATCGGGTGCCTGGATTCTGAAAAGGAGCTGGGCAATGAAATGACCGTTGATTTCAGTTGCGACTACGACATCTCCAAGGCCGCTCTTTCAGATGCGCTGGAGGACACTTTGGACTATTCCGACATTTACGGGATTGTGTCGGAGCAGATGGAAGCAGAATGCAACCTGCTTGAAAATGCGGCGGGAAGGATAGTATCCGCAATCAGGAAGGCGCACCCGGAACTGGAGCATTTCAGCGTCAAGGTGAGCAAGAAGAACCCTCCGGTCGACGGGCAGGCCGAATGGTCGGCAGTTAGTCTGGAAATATGAAGATAGCATTCCTTACACTCGGCTGCAAACTTAATTACGCCGAGACTTCAACCTATGAGCGCGGCTTCCGTGAGGCCGCGCTGGAAGTCGTTCCATGGCGTGACAAGGCCGACGTTTACCTGGTAAACACCTGTTCGGTGACCGCAATGTCCGACAGCAAGTCCCGCAACCT
The DNA here is from genome assembly GCA_024401805.1 of Bacteroidales bacterium. Lineage (GTDB taxonomy): Bacteria > Bacteroidota > Bacteroidia > Bacteroidales > UBA932 > Cryptobacteroides. The sequence goes on along the minus strand of JAKSKG010000014.1, from coordinate 14,547 downwards.
CATCCGCAAGGTGCACCGCGTGAACCCGGATGCCGCAATCGTAGTTACCGGATGCTCGGCCCAGTTGCGCAGAGCCGAGATCGAAGCCATCGAGGGAGTGCGGCTTGTGTTCGGCTGCACGCAGAAAAGCCGGGTTGTACCGGATACCCTCGCCCTGCTGGGGATCGCCCACAGCGCTGCGGACGAAGGCTGCATTGCCGCCGATGAAGACATTTTCCCAGCATACAGCACCGGGGAACGCACCCGTTCTTTCCTCAAGGTCCAGGACGGATGCAACAACTATTGCAAATACTGCACGGTGCCTTATGCCCGTGGAGAAAGCAGGAACGTTCCTGTCTGCGTACTGGTGAAACAGGCCGCGGCCATAGCGGCGCAGGGCGTAAAGGAAATCGTTCTCACGGGCGTGAACACCGGAGACTTCGGCCGCAGCACCAACGAGAGTTTCCTTGACCTGCTGAAGGCTCTGAACGGAGTGGACGGCATTGAAAGATACAGGATAAGCTCTATCGAGCCGAACCTTATTACGGAAGAGATCATAGACTGGATAGCCTCCGGCACCAAATTCCAGCCTCATTTCCATATTCCCCTGCAAACCGGCTCCGATGAGCTTCTGTCAAGGATGGGCCGCCATTATGATACCGCCTTCTTCCGCAACAGGATAGAATATATCCGCAGGGCTATGGAGGCTCCGGGGAAGCCGAAGGTGTTCTTCGGGATAGACCTGATGGTGGGACTGCCGGGAGAGACGGAAGAACTTTTTGCGAAGACCTGCGCTTTCCTGGAAGAGATACGGCCTGCATTCATTCACGTATTCCCGTATTCCAGAAGGCCCGGCACCCCTGCCGCCGGGATGAGCGGGCAGGTCGAGGAATCTGAAAAGAACAGGCGTGTCGCTGTTCTGGAAGAGATGTGCGCCAGGTTTCACTCGGAATTCGTGGAATCCAACCGCGGAATCAAAGAGAAGGTGCTGTTCGAATCCACCGACCGCAATGGCAGGATGGAAGGCTACACCGGAAATTACATAAGGATAGAAAGGGAGTACGATCCCGCTCTTTCCGGCAAAATCGTCGATGTTGTAATATGAAAGCGAAACTCACATTCCTGGGGACCGGGACCTCGCAAGGCGTACCTATGATAGGGTGCAGCTGCCCGGTTTGCTCGTCTGCAGACCCGAGGGACAAAAGACTGCGTTCGAGCGCCCTTGTGGAATACTGCGGACTCACCATACTTGTCGACTGCGGACCGGACTTCCGGACTCAGATGCTAAGGGCCGGGATAAGGCACATCGATGCGGTCCTTCTTACCCACAATCACAAGGACCACACCGGAGGACTGGACGACCTGCGCTCTTTCAACCTGGTGGAATCACGCCCTGTGAACATCTATTGCGAACAGTACGTGCTGGATTCCCTCAAGAGGGAATACTCCTATGCATTCACCGAGCCACGCTATCCCGGTTCTCCGGAATGGCGCTGCCACGTGATAGATAATGAACCGTTCTGCGTCCATTCCAATGAATTCGAGGACAAACTGGTATGGGAATCCGGCAAGGGTTACCACGTCATTCCCCGCAGCGGACCGGAACCGGAGCAGGTGCAGATAATACCGATTCACGGCTGGCACCAGAAAAGCAGGACGCAGTCCGTGCTAGGATTCCGGTTCGGTGACACGGCTTATCTTACAGATATGAACCTTATAGACGACTGCGAGTTCGAAAAACTCAAGGGACTTGACTACGTCACCATAAACTGCGTGAAACGCACCGGGCATTTTTCACATTTCTCGCTACCCGAGGCTCTGGACTTCTTCGAGAGGGTGGGGGCAAAAGAATCCTACATCACCCACATTTCACACCTTCTGCCCTCTTACCGGGAATTCGAGCAAGAGCTTCCGGAGCACGTCCACGCCGCCTATGACGGACTGACAATACAATAACAACAATATGAACAACAAACAATTACTCTGCAGCATCGCGCTGCTTGCAACAATCTCATCCTGTACCATGCAGAATCCTCTTTTGAGCGAATCGCCCCTCCCATACGGAGCGCCTCAGTTCGACAAGATCAAGACAGAACATTATCTCCCGGCCTTCAAGCAGGGAATCAAGGAAGGCAAAGCGGAAATCGACGCAATCGTGAACAACCCGCAGGAACCTGACTTCAAGAACACCATCGAGGCCCTGGCCTTCAGCGGAGCGACGCTGGACAAAGTGGGCAACATCTTCTACAACCTTCTCGAGGCCGATTCCAATCCCGACATGGAGGCTCTGGCCGAGGAAATCTCCCCTATGATGACCGAATACTCCATGTACGTAAGCCTCAACCAGGAACTTTTCCAAAGAGTCAAGGCCGTATATGACAAGCGTGACGAACTGGGACTAGAAAAGGACCAGTACAAACTTCTGGAAGACACCTACAAGGGTTTCGCAAGAAACGGTGCCAATCTCTCGGACGAGGACAAGGCCACCTTCAGCAAACTCAACGAGGAACTCTCCCTTGCCAACCTCAAGTTCGGGAAGAACGTGCTTGCTGCAACCAACGCATTCTCGATGAACGTTACGGACGAGTCCGACCTTGCCGGACTTCCGGACTTCGTCATCGCATCGGCTGCAGAACTGGCGAAGGAACGCGGAGAAGAGGGCTGGACATTCAATCTCCAGGCCCCGAGCTACAGTCCTTTCCTCAAGTATTCATCCCGCAGGGACCTCCGCGAGAAAATGTATATGGCATACAACACCAGAGCAGTCGGAGGAGAGAATGACAACACCCAGGTCGTAAGACAGATTGTGGACCTCAGGCTCAGGATTGCCAACATACTCGGGTATGCAACCTACGCAGATTATGCCCTTGAGGAGAGAATGATCAAGAAAAGCGCAGACGTGGACGCATTCCTCAACACTCTCATGACTCCTTCACTGCCTGCTGCAAAGAAGGAAATAGAAGAGATATACAATTATGCCTGCGCCAACGGATTCGACGACACGGCCATACGCAGCTGGGACTTCAGCTACTGGTCCGAGAAATACAAACAGGAGAAATACACCCTGAGCGATTCGGAGCTCAAGCCATATTTCCAGCTGGACAAGTGCATAGACGCCGTAATGGGGCTTGCTACCAAACTCTACGGCATCACATTCGAGGAAAGGCCGGACATTCCGGGATATCACAAGGATGTCAAGGTATTCGACGTCAAGGACGAGAACGGAGAGCACCTCGCCCTCTTCTACGCAGACTTCTTCCCTCGTGAAAGCAAGAGAGGCGGCGCCTGGATGACAGAATTCCGCGGCCAGAGCATCAGGGACGGAGTCGAGCAGAGACCGTTCATAAGCATTGTGACAAACTTCACCAAGCCTACCGCCGACGATCCTTCACTGCTCACCCACGACGAACTCGTAACCTTCCAGCACGAATTCGGCCACGCCCTGCACGGAATGCTCGCCAAAGGCCGTTACCCGGGCCAGACCGGTACCAGCGTAGCGCGCGATTTCGTGGAACTTCCGTCACAGATTATGGAGAACTGGGCATACGAACCGGAGTACCTCGCAGGATTCGCTACCAACTACAAGACCGGCGAAGTAATCCCTACCGAATTGATAGACAAGGTGGTAGCCGCAAAGAACTACCTCTCGGCCTATCTGCAGGTAAGACAGCTCCACTTCGGAATCCTGGATATGAACTGGCACGAGTCCGCTGCACTTCCGCAGCAGGGAACCCTGGAATTCGAGAAGTCTGTCCTGGCCCCATATATGGTTTTCCCTGAGGTGGAAGGCACCTCCATATCCACCAGCATCACCCACCTGTTCAACGGCGGATATGCAGCAGGATACTATTCCTACAAATGGGCAGAGGTTCTGGAGGCAGACGCCTTCAACCTGTTCAAGGAAAAGGGAATCTTCAACAAGGAAGTTGCCTCTTCATTCAGAAAGAACATCCTCGAAAAGGGAAGCTCCGAGGACGAGGCTGTCCTGTACCGCAATTTCCGCGGCCACGACCCTGAGCCGGAGGCTCTTTTGAAGAAGCTGGGAATCAACTAGTTTTCTGAAAGGCAGACATCACAGGTCCCGCAGCGGCGGGACTCTGTCTGACCGAAATATCCGAGCAGAAACTGCGAACGGCAGACCTGTGTCTGGGATGCATATTCCACCATAGAGTCCTTGCGCGATTCGCAGTTTTGCTTCAATGCGCGGTAGGTCTCGGTCTTGAGGTCGAGGTTCCCCGGTTCCAGACGGTTGTGATGCAGGAATATGACGTTGCTGTGGTCTGCCGGAATGTAGTTTATCACGTGCTCGAGAGACAGATTGTACAGCAGCTGCCTCAATTCAGGAACACTTACCCCAAGCATCGAGGAAAGATAATCCTCTGCAACAGGCACGGCAAATGAGAATATTCCGGTATACTTGCGCATCAGAAGCTCCAGCAGGGAGACCATGTTCTGCTGCGGCAGGTCTATGTCGTACAGAGTATTGCGGTCGACCCTTATCATGACCCTTGTGTCTATGTCCACATCCTGGGAATATGTGATATGGTCTGTCCTTTCGAGGTACTGCAGGGCATAATGGACGGGAGCCCTCTGAAGAGAGAAATGACGGCAGAACTCTTCGAGGTCGAACTTAAGGCTGCGGCCTTCGCCGTTCTCGTAAGGGATCCCATAAAACTGATGAAGTTTCTGGTATATGTCCTCGATGAACTGCGGTGAAGGAAAAGAAACCGACAGAAGTTTCTCCATTCTGGAAACGTCCGTCCTGTTCCAGAGCAGAACGGCCCTGGACGGCTTGCCGTCCCTTCCGGCCCTTCCGGCTTCCTGGAAGTAGGATTCTATGCTGTCCGGTAGGTCCAGATGCAGCACGAACCTTACGTCCGGCTTGTCTATTCCCATCCCGAATGCATTGGTGCACACCATTACGCGCAGCTCACCCGTTCTCCAGGCCTCCTGCCTGCGGGCCCTCTCGGCCGACGAAAGCCCAGCGTGATAGAAAGACGCGCTGATCCCGGATGCCTTGAGCAGCGATGCCACATCCTCGCATTTGCTGCGGCTGCGCATATATATGATGCCGGAGCCCTGAGTGCTGCCGCATACCTTGAGGCAGTTTCCGAGCTTGTCCTCACATTCGCGCACGATATAGCTGAGGTTTTCCCGCTCGAAGCCGGATCGCAACACTTTGAATTCCGTCCCGTCCCCTGTCCTTGAAAGATTGCGGGCTATGTCCAGGGCTACCTCCGGAGTGGCGGTTGCAGTAAGGGCTATCACAGGAGCGTCGACCAGTTTGCGTATCTGCGCGATCTGCAGGTAGTCCGGACGGAAATCATACCCCCACTGTGATATGCAATGTGCCTCGTCAACGACTATGTAGTTTATCTTGAGAATGTCCAGATATGACTTGAACAGGCCGGTGCGCAGGCGCTCCGGAGACACGTACAGGAACTTGAAATCACCGTAGGCGGCGTTGTTGAGAGAGAGGTCCACCTCTCTGCGGTTCATTCCGGCGTGAATGGCAACGGCCTTTATGCCCTTGGCGGCAAGGTTCTGCACCTGATCCTTCATAAGCGCGACCAGAGGGGTGATCACAAGGGCGAGCCCGTCGCTCATCAGAGCCGGCACCTGGAAACATACGGACTTGCCCCCGCCTGTAGGCAGGATCGCAAGAGTGTCATCCCCACGGCAGGCGGAATCGATGATTTCCTCCTGCATAGGGCGGAACGAGTCATAGCCCCAGTATGTCCTGAGTGTTTCAAGTGCTGTCATAGCGTTACAAATTTAGTAAATATGCCGTCATCATTTGAAGAAATGCGAAAAAATAATTAACTTCACACGATTTTTCAGAGCCTACGCTTGAAAGACTTCTTTGGTTAGAGTGTTTATAAATCATCCAATATAAAAAATGGCAAATATCTGTTTAAAAAAGTATGGCATCAAGAATGTAGCGGAGATTGTTTACAACCCTACTTACGAGGTGCTTTTCAACGAAGAAACTCGCCCTGAACTCCAGGGTTATGAGAAGGCTCAGGAAACTGAACTCGGAGCTCTCAACGTCATGACCGGAATCTACACCGGCCGTTCTCCTAAGGACAAGTACATCGTTATGGACAAGAACTCCAAGGACACCGTATGGTGGGATTCAGAGGAGTACCACAACGACAACCACGCAATGTCAGAGAAGGTTTGGAAAGAGGTGAAGAAGCTCGCCATCGAGCAGCTCTCCGGAAAGAAGCTATACGTGGTTGACGGTTTCTGCGGAACCAACGCCGACACCCGTATGAAGGTACGCTTCATTATGGAGGTTGCTTGGCAGGCACATTTCGTCACCAATATGTTCATCCGTCCGAAGAACCAGGCCGAGTTCGACCAGGATCCTGATTTCGTGGTTTACTGCGCATCCAAGGCAAAGGTTGCCAACTTCGCAGAGCTCGGACTCAGAAGCGACACCTGCGTGGCTTTCAACGTCACCAGCAAGGAGCAGGTTATCCTCAACACCTGGTACGGCGGTGAGATGAAGAAGGGTATGTTCTCCATGATGAACTACTTCCTCCCTCTCAAGGGCATCGCAGCAATGCACTGCTCTGCCAACACGGACATGAACGGAGAGAACACAGCCATATTCTTCGGACTTTCCGGAACCGGCAAGACCACTCTCTCCACCGACCCTAAGCGCAAGCTTATCGGTGACGACGAGCACGGCTGGGACGACCACGGAGTATTCAACTTCGAGGGCGGCTGCTATGCCAAGGTCATCAAGCTGGACAAGGAGTCAGAGCCGGATATCTACAACGCAATCCACCGTGACGCTCTCCTCGAGAACGTTACCGTAGACGCCCAGGGCAAGATCGACTTCGACGACAAGAGCGTTACCGAGAACACCCGCGTTTCCTATCCTATCTATCATATCAAGAACATCGTTCGTCCTCAGAGCGCAGGTCCTGCAGCAAAGCAGGTGATCTTCCTTTCTGCCGACGCATTCGGAGTTCTTCCTCCAGTATCCATCCTCACCCCTGAGCAGACCAAGTACTACTTCCTCTCAGGATTCACCGCAAAGCTTGCCGGAACAGAGCGCGGAATCACCGAGCCTACCCCTACGTTCTCGGCTTGCTTCGGACAGGCATTCCTCGAACTGCATCCTACCAAGTATGCCGAGGAGCTCGTCAAGAGAATGGAGAAGAGCGGCGCAAAGGCTTATCTGGTCAACACAGGATGGAACGGAACAGGAAAGAGAATCTCTATCCGCGACACCCGCGGAATCATCGACGCAATCCTTGACGGAAGCATCGACAAGGCTCCTACCAAGAACATCCCTTATTTCAACTTCGAGGTTCCTACCGAACTCAAGGGAGTCGACACCGGAATCCTTGATCCTCGCGACACCTATGCAGATCCTGCACAGTGGGAGGAGAAGGCAAAGGATCTCGCCGGACGCTTCATCAAGAACTTCAAGAAGTACGAGAGCAACGAGTCCGGAAAGGCACTCGTAGCTGCCGGTCCTGAACTGTAGCCTGCTGAACCGGAGACCCTGAAATAAATTCAGGGTGACGACAGAACGTCATGCTGAACGATAGAACGTCATGCTGACGACAGAACGTCATGCTGAACTTGATTCAGCATCTCACAAATAAAAAACAGGGTCTCTTTTCACAGAGGCCCTGTTTTTTATCATTCATATCGCACCGCTAGTTCCTTCTTGCCATACCTACGTAGTACAACAGCGTAGCAAGCGATCCCAAGGCTGCAACCACATAGGTGTATGCGGCCCACTTCAAGGCATCACGGGCCATAGGGGCCGTCTCGTAATTGGTGACGGAAGCCCAGTCAAGCCATTCGACGGCACGGCGGCTGGCATTTATCTCGACAGGAAGGGTAATAAGGCTGAAAAGCGTTGTCATACCGAACAGCGCGATCCCGACCCATAGCAGATATGGAGTATAACTCATCACTATTACTCCGAGCAGAAGCACCCACTGGACTGCCTTGCTTGCAAAAGACACGACAGGGACCAATGCGGAACGCATCCGGATAGGGGCATAGCCCGTGGCATGCTGCACTGCATGCCCGCATTCGTGGGCCGCTATAGCCGCAGCGGCGATATTCCGTCCGGAATACACGGACTCGGAAAGGTTCACGGTCATCGTTGTAGGGTCGAAGTGGTCCGTAAGCCTTCCCGGTGTGCAGGTGACAGACACGTTGCCTATGCCGTGTTCGGCAAGCATTTTCTTCGCCACTTCCGCGCCGCTCATCTGTATTCCTATCTGCGAATACTTTGAGATCCTTCTGTCCAGCACCATCTGAATCAGATAGCTGACAGCCATTACAAGAATGATAATTGCCCAGATATTCATATAGTCAGGTTTTATTTCTTAAACGGTCTGAGTTTGGCGTACTTCAAAAGGAGCAGTTTCTCGCCATAATCGTCGAAAACTATCCTTGCCTTCATCTCCGGAACGCTTCCGGTAATCTCCTTGATGACTCCGGCTCCGAACCTGTTGTGCTCCACCCTCTCTCCTACAAAAAGTTCCGTCATAGGCACGGCAACGAAATCCGGATCTATCAAGTCCGGCTTTGAGCCGGGGGACGGGACCGGGGGACGGGATACCGTCTTAGGCCCGGACGGGGACGCCGGTCTTCTGCGCTCGAACGTAACCGGCGAGGATTGACCGTATCTGAAACGGTTTCCCGGCCTGCTGCCGAAGGCGGCGCCTCCCCCGAACGGGGACCTTTCTATCCCCGATTCGTCGAATTCATCCCCATCCAGAGGATTGTCTATGTACTGAGTGTCTATTTCCTTGATAAAGCGGCTCGGAGAGTTGGATTCATGCTTTCCGTTGCGCATTCTGGTGAGGGCGAAACTCAGCGCGACGGATCTCATTGCCCTGGTGAGGGCGACGTAGAACAGGCGCCTTTCCTCCTCAACGTCATTGGCATTGGCGAGCATTCCGCCGGATGGGAACAGGTTTTCTTCCAGACCGGCTATGAAAACATAAGGGAACTCCAGGCCTTTTGCCGAGTGCACCGTCATAAGCGCAATCTTGTTGGAAGAATCCTCGTCCGACACATCCGCGTTGCTCATAAGCGAGGTGTTCTCGAGGAAATCGTCCAGGGTGAACACCAGATTGTCCTGAGGGATGTCCGGGTCAACCTCGTCGGAACGCTCTTCCTCGAACACTGCAACCGAGTTCAGAAGTTCGTCCACATTGGCGGTACGGGCCATACCCTCTATGGACGTGTCCGATTTATAGAAAGCATACAGACCGGATTTGTCCGCGATTTCAAGGGCAAGTTCATGGGCATCGGAGGTGCGCACCTTCACGGCCAGGGAGTTGACAAGATCGGCGAATGCCTTGATCTTCACCAGCGCCGCAGGACGTAGCCCGTAGACTTCCGTATCCGGCATGTATGCCGCCTTGAACAGGGAACAGGCGTGAGCCCTGGCAGTTTCGTTGAGGGCCGATATGCTGGTATCTCCTATCCCCCTGGAAGGCTTGCCTATGGCCCTCTTGAACGATTCGTCGTCGTTAGGATTGACGACCAGCTTGAACCAGGCCATCATATCCTTCACCTCCAGCCGGTCGAAGAAAGAGTTTCCCGACCATATCATATACGGCAGATTGCGGCGCCTGAGCTGTTCCTCAAGGGCCCTGGACTGGGAGTTCGTGCGGTACAGGATTGCGAAATCCTGGTACTGGGCCTTCGCGGTACGCATACGGTCCATTATCTCCGACACTATCAGAACGGCTTCCTCGACCTCGGTATATGACTTGAGTATGCGTATCTTCTCGCCCTTCTCGCCTACGGAATAGCAGGATTTCGGGATTCTGCCCTCGTTATGCGCTATCACGCTGTTCGCAGCCTCCACGATGTTGGATGTGGAGCGGTAGTTCCGCTCGAGCCGGAAGGTCCTGCACTCGGGATAATCCTTCTTGAAATTGAGGATATTCTCGATCTTGGCGCCGCGAAAGGCATAGATGGACTGGCTGTCGTCGCCCACCACACAGATGTTCCGGTGCTGCTGGGCAAGCCTGCGGAGTATGAGGTATTGCGAGAAATTCGTGTCCTGATACTCATCCACAAGTATGTATGAGAACCTGTCGGATATGTCCTTAAGAGCCTCCTTGTTGTCCCTCAGGAGGACGTTCATGTTCATCAGGATATCGTCGAAGTCCATCACTCCCGATTCCTTGAGTTTGCGCTGGTACAGTTCGTACACGTCGCACAGACGGGGTTTCCTTGCGTGAGTGTCGTTGATGAGGATATTCTGGTTCTGCCTGTAGGAGGCAACCGTTATCAGATTGTTCTTTGCCATCGAAATCCTGGCAAGGACCTCCTTGGGCTTATATATCTTGTCATCCAGGCCCAGCTGCTTTACGCAGGCCTTGACGGCGCTCTGGGAGTCGGACTGGTCGTAGATGGTAAAACCTTCCGGATAACCCAGGCTCGGGGCATATTCCCTGAGGAATCTCACAAAAACGGAATGGAAGGTGCCCATGACAAGGTGTCTCGCCCTCCGCTCGCCCACCATCACCGCAACTCTTTCCTTCATCTCGGTCGCCGCTTTCTTGGTGAAGGTCAGAGCCATCACACGACCGGCCTCGCATCCGCCGTCCAGAATGGCGGCGATCCGGCTGGTCAGCACCCTCGTCTTTCCGGAACCGGCTCCCGCAACGATAAGCACAGGGCCTTCGGTGCACCGCACCGCCGCCGCCTGCTCGTCGTTCAAGCCCTTGAGTATATCACTGACTCCTCTTTCCATACTTCAAAAATAATCAAAACGAACTATACGGCCAAACATTTTTCTCTGGGAAAAAACGTAAAAAATGACTATCTTCGTGCGTTTTTTACAGATAACATATAACGTTATATAAAATGTCCAACAAAATCGTTCTGAAAAAAGGTCTGAACATCCCGGTGAAGGGTGCGGCGGACCTCATTGTCAGCAAGACGGTAAATCCGGGCATCGTGGCAGTAAGACCTACTGATTTCAAGGGACTTCTGCCGCGTCTTCTCGTTAAAGAGGGGGACAAGGTGCTTGCCGGATCGCCTGTTCTTGCAGACAAAAAGAATGCGGACATCCTGGTAGCCTCGCCGGTCAGCGGAGAGGTTGCTCAGATAGTCCGCGGAGAGAAGCGCAAACTTCTCGCAGTACTCATCAAGGCGGACGAACAGCAGCAGTATCTGGAATTCCCTAAGGCAAACCCTGCCGATATGGAAGCGGATGCAGTGAAAGCCGCCATTCTTGCAGCCGGACTGTGGCCTTGGATCATCCAGCGCCCATACGGCATCATAGCAAATCCTCTGGACACCCCAAGGTCCATCTTCATCTCGGCCTTCGACACCGCGCCTCTGGCCGCGTGCCAGGAGTTCTGCTGGGCAGACCAGATGACCGCTATCCAGACCGCAATCCTTGCACTTGGAAAACTCACCTCAGGATCCGTTCACGTCAGCATCAATGACGAGAACAGCTCCTTCCTCAAGCTCAAGGGAGTCAAGTTCCACACCTTCAAGGGCAAACACCCTGCAGGGAACGTGGGCGTACAGATCAGCAACATCGCTCCTGTCCGCAAGGAGGAAACAGTATGGACCGTCTCCCCTGCCGGACTCGCAGCAATCGGAAAACTCTTCGCCAAGGGAAGATACGACGTCACCCGCAAGGTTGCAGTCGCCGGCCCTATGGCAATCGAACCATCATATATCCAGACAGTTCCGGGTATGCCTATGAAGGAGCTCATTCCTTTCTACGGGACCAATGCAGACATTGTCCGCATCGTGAGCGGAAACATCCTCAGCGGAAGCAACGAGGGTACGGACGGTTACCTGGGATATTACGACAGCACCGTGAGCATACTCAAGGAAGGCACCGAGCAGGAGCTCTTCGGATGGATCCGTCCTATCCGCTACAAGCAGTTCTCGACCGACCACTGCTACTTCAGCTGGCTCACCCCTTGGCGCAAGTATGACATGGATACCAACATCCACGGAGGGGCACGCGCGTTCCTTATGAACGACGGCTACTATGCAAAGGTGCTCCCTATGGACATCTACCCTCTCTATCTTACCAAGGCCTGCCTTGCAGGGGACATAGACAAGATGGAGAAGTTCGGCATCTATGAGGTAATCCCGGAGGATCTCGCAACCTGCGAGTTCGTGGATCCGAGCAAGAACAACATTCAGGACACAATCGCAAAGGGCATAGACCTGATGCTTAAGGAAATGGCTTAAAAGTATGAACAAGATTTTCGAAAAAGGCGGCAAACTTTATTGGCTGCACTCAACTGTCGATGCTTTTGAGACCTTCCTCAGAGTACCTGGGACAACCGCTTCCAAGGGAGCCCACGTACGTGACTGTGTAGACCTCAAACGTATCGTAATCATCGCGCTCATAGCTGCGGGCCCTGCCGCTCTGTTCGGCATGTGGAACGTGGGCTATCAGCATCAACTGGCAATAGGCGGCACCGGAGCACACATACTCGGAAACTTCTGGTATGGATTCCTTCGCGTCCTGCCTCTCTATGTGGTTGCCTACCTCGTCGGCCTGGCCATCGAGTTCGGCACCGCCCAGATCCGCGGAGAAGAAGTCAACGAGGGATTCCTCATGACCGGCTTCCTCATCCCGCTGATCGTCCCTGTCGACACACCTCTTTGGATGCTTGCAATCGCAGTGGCATTCGCCACCATCTTCGGCAAGGAAGTGTTCGGAGGTACTGGAATGAACATCTGGAACCCTGCACTCCTTACACGTGCGTTCCTGTTCTTCTCTTATCCTAACAACATGTCGGGTTCCGCCTGCTGGATCCACTACAATCCTGCAAAGGACACACTCGTGGACGGATTCACCGGAGCAACCCCTCTGGCACTCGACGGAGCCGCCCAGTACAGCACCACTGTCTGGAGCGAATTCCTTGGAACCATTCCGGGATCTGTCGGAGAGACATCGACCCTGTGCATACTTCTGGGTGCGATCCTTCTGCTCTGGACGGGAGTCGCAAGCTGGAAGATCATGCTCAGTTCCGTTGCCGGCGCATTGTTCGTAGGCGCTCTGGGTGATATCGCCGGAGTAAGCGCCGTACCTTGCTGGGAGCAGCTCATACTCGGAGGCTTCGCATTCGGTACGGTCTTCATGGCTACCGACCCTGTGACATCTACCCAGACAGAGTGCGGAAAATGGATCTACGGATTCCTGATCGGTGCGCTCTGCATCACGGTGCGCCTGTTCAACCCTGGCTATGCCGAGGGTATGATGCTCGCAATCCTGCTGGCCAACACATTCGCACCGCTCATCGACCACGTCGTCGTAAGCGTACACGTTTCACGTAAAGCAAAGAAGACCTATGAATACTAACAGCAACGTTTATACAGTGGTTTACACCACGATAGTGGTAGTAATCGTAGCGGCGCTCCTTGCTATCGTATCACAGAAGCTCGGACCTATGCAGCAGGCCAACGAGAAGGCCGAGACAATAAGCCAGATTCTCACCGCCGCACAGTTCGCAGAGAAAGAGCACTGGAAAGAAATAGGCAACGCACAGACCATCAAGTTCTTCGAAGAGAACGTCGAGGACGCTTCGAAGATCTGGTCCACATCCGACCTCAAGGCTCTCAACTACAAGATCAAGGACGGCAATATCACTGCCGGGGAACTTCCTTGCTATAAATTCAACAACGGAGTAACCGTTCTTCCTATCTACGGCGCAGGACTCTGGGGACCTGTTTGGGGCTACATCGCCCTGGACAGCGACCTCCGTACCATAGTGGGCGCATACTTCGATCACGACTCCGAGACCCCTGGTCTTGGCGGCAAGATCAAGGACGACCCTTCATTCCGCGCACAGTTCGCCGGAAAGAAGGTAATCTACGGCGAGGGCGAGCCTTTCAGCATTGTCAAGGGCGGCGCTCCTGCAGGCAAGGAGAACGCAGTAGACGCAATCACCGGAGCCACAATGACCAGCAAGGGTCTCAGCGCGGCTATCGCCACCTGGCTCGGAGCTTATCAGGAAACCATCAATAAAGCAGAGGAGGAATAAGCTATGGGCAAAATGAAAGAAACTATACTCAATCCGATTCTCAAGGGCAACCCTATCACTGTCCTCGTACTCGGAATCTGCTCTTCACTCGCCGTTACGGTCGAGCTCAAGGGCGCTCTTGTAATGGCCCTTTCAGTGACCATAGTTACAGGACTCTCCAGCCTTGTTTGTTCGCTCATCAGAAACACCATACCTAACCGCGTGCGAATCATCGTCCAGCTGGTCGTTGTTGCGCTGATGGTTATCCTCGTGGACCAGTTCCTGAAAGCGTTCGAAGCTACCTACTCCATTGACAAGGCACTCTCGGTATACATCGGACTTATCATCACCAACTGCATCGTGATGGGCCGCATCGAGGCTTTCGCACTCGGCAACAAGCCTGTCCCTTCATTGCTCGACGGTCTTGCAAACGGTCTGGGATACGGAATGATACTTATCATTGTGGCATTCATTCGCGAGCTTCTGGGAAGCGGCACCCTCTTCGGGCTGCAAGTAATCCCTCAGGCTCTCTACAATGCCGGTTACGTAAACAACGGTCTGGTAATCC
>JAKSKG010000013.1 GCA_024401805.1 Bacteroidales bacterium | reverse complement strand
CTATTGATTACGTGATTCCGGCAAATGACGATGCAGCAAAGTCAATTGAGTGCATCATGAACGTTCTGTGCGCAGCTATCCAGGAAGGTCTTGAGGAGCGCAAGCTCGAGAAGGACAAGGAAGCCGCTCCGGAGGAGCAGGAAGCAGACGCAGAGGCTGCACAGGCTCCTGCAAAGAAGCTCCGCGCCCGCAAAGGTGCCAAGCCTGTAGACGTAGAGGCAGAGGCATAAGTCCCGTTTAATCATTAGAACTATACAGATATGGCAATTACAGCAGCAGACGTAATGAAATTACGCAAGATGACATCGGCCGGAATGATGGATTGCAAGAAGGCTCTCGAGGAGGCTGAAGGCAATTTCGACAAGGCGATGAACATCATCCGCGAGAAGGGTAAACTCGTTGCAGCCAAGAGAGCTGACCGTGAGACCAGCGAGGGTGCAGTCAAGGCAAGAATCCAGGGAAACAAGGCTATCCTTGTATGTCTTGGATGCGAGACTGACTTCGTGTCACGCAACGAGAATTTCCAGAATCTCGCAGAGACTATTGCTGACGTGGCTATCGCTGCCTGCCCTGCAGACCTCGAGGGTCTCAAGGCTTGCAAGATGGCTGACGGCTATACCGTAGAGGAGGCTGTTGAGGCTCAGACCGGAAAGACCGGTGAGAAGCACGTGCTTGCATATTATGCAATCGTCGAGGCTCCTTACGTATACGCATACATTCACAAGCTTACCGGTAAGCTCGGCGCTCTGGTTGGATTCAACCAGGCAGTTTCCGAGGATCTGGCAAAGGGTGTCGCTATGCAGATTGCATCTATGAATCCTGTTGCAATCTCAGCCGAGAACTGCCCTAAGGAGGTTCTTGACAGCGAGTATACAGTTGCTGTCCAGAAGACCAAGGAGGAGCAGATTCAGAAGGCTGTGGATGCTGCCCTCAAGAAGGCCGGCATCAATCCTGCACACGTTGATTCCGAGGATCATATCGAGTCCAACACCGCCAAGGGATGGATTACTCCGGAGCAGGCTGCACAGGCTCGCGAGATCATCAAGACCGTAGGTGAGCAGAAGGCCGCAAACCTTCCTGCACAGATGGTTGAGCAGATCGCAAAGGGTCGTGTTCAGAAGTTCCTCAAGGAGAATACTCTCGAGGAGCAGGAGTACCAGATGGCAGACGACAAGAAGAGCGTCAAGGAGGCAATTTCTGCCGAGTGCAAAGATGCAAAGGTTGTCGCTATGAAGCGCTTCTCTCTCACAGACTAATTCTAACCAGTAGATAAAACAAGGCCGGCTCATACGAGTCGGCCTTGTTTTTTACGGGGAATATCGATTACAGCCAGCCTCTGTTCTGCTGGATGGCTCCGTTGGATGCGTCTATGACATCCTGCGGTACAGGATAGAAGAGATGCTTCTCGTTGAATACGGAAGGGTCTATGTGATCCAGTGAAGAATCGTAGTGATATTTCTTCATGGCATTTCCGAGTTCTCCGAAACGGACCAGATCATACCAGCGGTGTCCCTCGAAACAAAGTTCGAAGCTGCGCTCGGCAAGAAGGTTCTCGTATGTGAGAGACTTAAGGTCGACCTTGCTGTCCGGAGTATGGATATCCACTCCGAAGCCACGGCGTCTGACCTGGTTCACGTATTCCAGAGCATCGTTTCCGGCCTGGCCGTTGGCGCGCATATCCGCCTCGGCATACATCAGCAGTACGTCTGCATAGCGTATGATAGGGTAATTGATAGGGTTCGACCAGTTTGCCCAGCCGGCGCCTCTCTCGGCCTGGGTAAGCCCGTGGCGGAATTTGTATGCGTAGAAATGGCTGTCGAATTCCGTGTCATAGTCTTCGTAGTATTCCTTGACGAGTTCTTTGTTTTCGTCCTCTACATAGGAGTATCTTGCGATTGCTTCCCTTCTCTGGTCTTCCGGATCAAAGCTTTCATAGAACTCGCGGCTGGTCTGGCAACGTGACCAGTATCCGCTGAACGGAGTAGATATTCCGTCCATTGTTCCTACCTGTCCGCCGTAGCCTGTGCTTCCCAGATTTACGAACTCTATGTCCCAGATGTATTCCGGACCGTGCTCGTGCTTGCCGTCGAACAGCCCCAGCCAATCTGTTACCAGAGCGTGACGGCCTCCGTTAATGACTTGGGCGAACATTTCTTTTGCAAGGGCAGCCTTGGAGCTGTCTTCCAAAGGCTTTCCGGCCATCTGCAGGTATACGGTTCCAAGCATGGCCCGGGCTGCGTCTTTGTTTACGTGGCCGATTTCCGTCTCTTCAGGGATAAGGTCGACAGCCTTTGTCAGATCAGAGAGGACGAAGTCATAGACATCATTGATAGAGCGTCTTTCCAGGCTCACCATACCGATGTCGGATACCTCGTGGTCAATGATAGGGACCTCGCCGTACAGGCGTACCAGATGGAAGTATGCAAATGCACGCAGGAAACGTGCCTCGCCCTCGATGCGCCTCTTGGCTTCGCTGTCTTCCAATGAAGAGGCGGCAAGCCTGTCTATGAGCACGCAGGCCCTCTGGCCTACCATATACATGGTGTACCAGCAGCGGCTTATTGTCTGGTTGGATGCGGTATAGGTATAGTTGGACAGTTCATACTCTCCGTGTCCCGGGTCGTGTTTCACTATCATTTCGTCGGTACCGACTCTGGTTATGACCATCATTCCCTGGAAGTAGTTTCCATAACGGCGGTTGTCATAGGTGTCGGTGTCCTTGAAGGCATTGTACACTCCGGTGAGCACCATGTCGAACTCTTCTATGTTGTTGAAATAGTTGGAAGTTGCGACCGAACTCTCCAGAGGGACCTCCAGGAAATTGCAGGAGTTGAATGCAAATGCGGCTGCAAGCAGCAGAATCATATACTTTTTCATACCTCTATTCGAATGTTATGTTAACGCCTACGGTGAATGTTCTAGGGTGTGGCATCACACCGTAATCAAAACCGGAAGTAAGGATGCTCGAAGAAGAACCCGAGCCCATCTTGGTGGAGACTTCAGGGTCGAATCCCGAGTATTTGGTAAGTATGCAGACGTTGTCCACAGAAGCATAAACCCTGAGAAGGGAAATGTTCGCCCTTGAGAGTTTGCTTGACGGGAAAGTGTAGCTCAGCCTTGCGTTCTTGAAACGCAGGAATGAAGAGTCCTCGATAAAGTAGTCGCAGACAACGGAATCGTTCTGAAGATTGTTGTATTGTGTGCTGGTGGTGTTGTCCGCCGTCCATCTGTTCATCCAGGCAGCGAGCTGGTTGGATGAAGTGTTGTTGTATACTGCAAGGGCAAGGTTGTTGGCGTTGAAAAGCTGTGAACCGTACTGATACTGGAATCCAAGATACAGGTTCCATCTCTTGAAGAATGTGAAATCCGTGTTGAAGGCTCCGTAGAAGTCCGGCAGGGTGCTGCCTATGACGGTGCGGTCGAAACCGGTGATCTTTCCGTCCGGTTTGCCGTCGGCGCCGCTGATATCCTTGAATTTGAGATTGCCCGGCTTTTCTGCTCCTGTTTCGAAAGGAATACCAGGTTTAAGGGTGTAGCTCAAATCTCCGTTTGGAAGTTCTGTTATGTCAAAGTCTTCAAGCTGATAGAGGCCGTCCACCTGGTATCCGTAGAAGTCGCCGATACCTCCGCCAACTTGCATAATGACAGGGTTTGCTCCTCCGATGCATCGTGCAGTGAGGTAGATAGGCTGTCCGTCAGAACCGAGCTCGAGGATTTTGGTCTTGTTGAGGGTGAAGTTGCCGGAGAATTTCCATTTGAAATTCGGCTTGTCCACGATCATTGCGTTTGCCATGACCTCGAATCCGCGGTTGCTCAGTTTTCCGACGTTCTGCCAGGCTCTGTCGTATCCTGTGACATTGATGATAGGTGATTCAAGCAGCAGGCCGTCGGTCACTTTGTTGTAGAGGTCCGCGGTGAATGAAAGCCTTCCGTTCCACAAGCCTAATTCCAGACCTATGTTCTCTTCCGTAGTGGTTTCCCAACTCAGACCTTCGTTGGCAAGGGATGCGGTATGCTGTCCTATGGCAATTCCGTCGTTGAACGAGTACTTGTCATCGTTCAGCTGTGCATAAGAACCGCTGGTAGGAACTCCCGAGTTGCCGACCTGGCCGATACTCAGTCGCAGTTTCAATGTGCTGATCGTGTTCTGGTTCTTCATGAACTCCTCGGAATCTATGTTCCAGGCAAGAGCCCCGGAGAAGAAGTTGCCCCATTTGTTCTTTACGAACGAAGACGTTCCGTCGCGGCGTCCGGTGAGGGTTGCCACATATTTGTCCTTGTAGGTATAGTTCGCACGGGCAATGAAGGAAAGGAAGGTAGTCCTGCCCTTGCTTGACCAGGCTTCGAACACCTTGCCCAGGTGGACGTTGTTGAAGCCGAGCGCCTCATAATCGAACTGGGTGGTGGTGGAAGAGTCGTAGTAGTTTACAACGCCCTGTTCCGAAACGCCTCCCAGCACGGAGAAATGATGGTCCCCGATCACAGGAGTCCAGGTCAGGGTGTTCTCGTTGATCCAGGAAGTGCTTGTACGTGTGCCTATGATGGCTTCACCGTCGTAGAAGTCACCGCGTCCCGTTGTGGTAGGGTAGTACTGGCGGTCCTTCATTACATAGATGTCATAACCGCCCGTCACTTTGAGGATGAGGTTGTCAAGTATGCCTGCCTCGAGATAGGCGTTTGCCCTTGCCCTGGAATACATCTTTTCCTTCTGGGTATCGGTCACGGTGGTCAGAGGGTTTCTGCCAGCATCGTTCAGATAAGACTGGATTGTGGCTTCCTTGACCCCGGCGCGGCGGAAGTATGCCTGGGTGTCGGGGTCAAAGATGTCATAAGGTTTGGCAAGCAGGGTCTCGGTGATGATACCTGCCGTTCTTCCGGTACCGGAACCTCCGGTGGCAACGCCCCGGTCCGTGATGCTGCTTATGTTGATATCGGATCCGACCTTTATTCTCTTGGTGAAGTTATAGTCGACGGCAATTTTCCCGGTAAACTTGTTCCAGTCGGTGTTTCTGATGATGGAAGGGTTCTTGAGCCAGGAACCGGAAACCAGGAAATTCGATTTCTCGTTTGCCTGAGAGATGGAGAGTGACTGGTTCTGTATGAAACCGGTACGGAAAATCTCGTCCTGCCAGTCGCGTGTCTTGATTCCGTGAACGTTGCGGGCGACTTTCTCGACATTGTCATAGAACAAGTCATTCGATGTGTTTCTTGTGGCCTGGAATTCCGCATACTGGTCGAAGTCCATCACGTCATATTTCTTTATGATCTGCTGGGCTCCGTAATATGAACTGTACGAGATTCTTCCACCCTTCTGGTTTCCTTTCTTGGTGGTGATGATGATTACACCGTTGGCTCCTCTGTTACCATAAATGGCAGTGGCGGATGCGTCCTTGAGCACTTCGATGGATGCGATGTCATCCGTGTTGACCATCGAGAGTGAAGACAGTCCGCCGTCGGTGGCGTCAAGGCCTCCTCCTGAAGATGTGCTAACGTCAAACATAGGGAATCCGTCGATGACGATCAGAGGGTTAGTGGAACCTGTGAGCGAACTGGCGCCTCGGATAAGCATCACCGACTCGGATCCCGGCTTACCTGATGCGGAAGACACCATGAGTCCGGAAACTCCTCCGGCAAGTGCGTCATCTACCGAGAGCAGGACCCTGTTCTCCAACGCATCCGACTTGACGGAGGCGACGGAGCCGGTAAGGTCTTTCTTGCGTACGGATCCGTATCCGATGACGACGGTCTCTTCGATGAACAGCGATGATTCCGACACGGTAACGTTGATGGTCCCCCGGTTTCCTACAGTTTCCCTGACATCTTCGTATCCGATTGCAGAGAAAATCAATACGTCTTTCGGATTGGCGGAAATAGTGTAATTTCCGTCCATGTCCGTGGATGTACCCTTGCTCGTCCCTTCTACAATCACTGTAAGCCCCGGGACGGGCTCGCCTTTCTTGTCCACTACCACACCCTTGACCGTCGTCTGAGCCAGGACGGAGGTTGCGGCAGCAAGCAGGATGGCTGTAATCAACAGTAGTTTCTTCATATTGTCAATATTGAGTTTTTTAGATTATTCAAGCATGAGTTCACGCAGCTCTTCTATTTCCTGTTCTGTAATTCCCATTGAAAGCACAGCGTTACGGATACCTTCATTGATATCCCGTCCGTCCGTACAGAATTTCAGGGCAGAGTTGACAAGAGATTTGTAGCTGTCCGAGTTGCGCGAGCGCTCCGTATAGTAGTTGGTAATCTCGTAATCCTTGGCAAGGTCGCTTTCGCATACTCCCAGCAGTCCGTTGACAAGGAAAACGAAGGTTCCGGTGCGGTCCGCTCCGGCCTGGCAGTGAACATAGGAGGCTTCTCCTTTGCGTGCGTTTTCAAGCAGAGCGCGTATACCCTTTGCGTACAGAGCGAGGTTAGGGTCCTGCAGGGCCCACTGGTACGGGCTCACCGGAAGGTGCAGGTAGCTGATTCCCAACGGGGACCAGTCTATTCCTCCACGTTCGTTGTTTGCCCTTAGGTCTATGTCCAGGCTTATTCCCAGATCATTGACCAGAATCTGGTAGTCTTCCTCTTCTATGGACTTGAGGTCGGAAGACTTGTTCTTGAGTTCGGCTCCCCGGAACAGGATGCCGTATTTCACTTTCTTCCCTCCGAGCCCGGTCCATCCGCCTGCATCGCGCACGTTCCTTATCCTTGCCGTCTTGATCTGGCGGACTGTGCCGGAAGTGCAGAACGCGCCATTCCTGAGAAGGCTGCCGTCTACCGAGGAGAATATTCCGTAGGAATAGGTTTTGCCGGGTTTGAGATTGTATATGTCCAGTGTCTTTGAGTTTGTGCCGTTGGATGTGGTCATGTCGCCGTCGGCGCTTACAGTCAGGACGAACTGATCCCCGTATGCCACCCGTGTGTCCAGGCTTATCGTCACCGGCAGAGGTGCCTGCCAGTCGCCGTGGCTGTCGGAGTAGTCCTGTATCCTGGTGTAACTGTAGTCCGTATCGTAGACGAAATCGTTGATGAAACCGTGAACCTTTTCGTTTTCAAGGCAGAACGTTGCTTCCGGGATCCTGCATTCCAGGAGCTGGGCGACAACGTCATTGTCCACTGCACGGTTGAGGTCATATTCGAAGATGCCTTTTGCGAAATCCTTTCTTGTGAAAGGATCGGTGACAGGGCCTGACAAAGCGGTCCCGGGCACAGCGTCCGGAATTGCCGGGATGCAGCCGGCCCCGCAACCATAATTGCCGGAAATGTCGCCGGATGATGCAGCAGCGTTCACTATGCAGAACTTTTTGCCGGCGTTGCCATTCAGATACAATATGTTGTTCCTGATGCACAGCTCCGATACGGAGGCTGCGTTCACGAATGCCGATTCCGACGGAATCTTGTTGTAGAAGACGTTCCCTTCAAGTGACAACCTGCCTATTGATGCGTTCTTGCAGTCTGCAAGATATAGTTCCGAGATTTCTTTCGAGAAGAAGGCGCAATTCCGGAAACAGAGGCTGCCTATGCCTGCTCCGGCGGCAAGGAAATCGCCACCCTGGAAATTGCAGCCCTCGAAAAGGGCGAAATCGGCAGTTTCTCTGTATTCGAACATCCGTCTGGCGCTTCCGCCGAAGCTTATGTTCTTGAATGCCACGTCACCTCCCAGGCGGAGTACGACATTCAGCGATGCGGGCTCTCCTTCTTCGTTGCTCAAAGCCGCAAAGCCTTTGCCCGATGTGCCGGAAACGGACAGAACCGCTCCCGGATTAATGAAATACACGCCGCCGGCATTGTGTACGAGGGTATCGTGGGTGACGTGCACTGCACTTCCCCATGAAGATTTGTTGAAGACCTTCCCTGCGATTGAGAAGTCAAGTCCTGCCTGCCAGCGGTCATACATGTCGGAATAACCGGCAAAGGCGCACAGATCGCCAAGGTCCAGGACGGATCCGTCCTGCGGAACCGAAACGCCCTTGAAAGCATAGGTGAACAAGGTCGAGCTTACGGAAGATGCCTTGACGGTGACAGTAGGAACGTTTTCCAGAGGGAAGTACACCACGCAAGGGTGCTGGGTGACATATGCGGACAGTTTGCCGGCTCCCTGCGTGATTGTGACGTTGTAGACAGGCAGCGCCGTAACCGTGAAACAGGCCAGAGGCACGTCTGTTTCCAGAATGAAACTGTTTCCGCTTCCTTTGCAGGAACCGACATATGGCAGGACACCGGATGAATTGGCTCCAAGCTTTTTGGCGGTAACGGTTCCGTCCTTGCTTACGGAAATTATGGATTTGGCCTTGCTTGCTGCCACAATGCAGTACTGTGGAGCGGAAGGGACGTTTGTTTCGAATGAAACGCTTGTCCCGTCACGGCCTATCATATCTTCCGTGACAGATACAAGACAGGCCCCGGCATTTTCTGCCATAATGCCGTTGTCCAGGACGACGTCATTGTTGCAGTTGCTTACAATGATGACGTCACCGGCCTGCCATCTGTAGCCGTTATCCCCATAACCCACCTTGGTGGCAGAAGACAGGGAGACTGTGAAAACCCGCGAGGTGGTATCACCCCACACGACTTCTTCTTTATGTTCAGGTTCTTCGGGGGTTGCCGGTTCTTCCGGTCCTGACTTCTTTGTGGAGCAGGACAGCAATGATACGGAAGCTGCCAACAGGCAGAAAATGAGTCTGGTCTTCAAAGTCATAGGTAAAAGGAAAAAAGAGGTTCCCGTCCCGGGAGGGGTACGGGAACCGTATTTTGAAGTTTTGAATTACTCTGCCGGTTCCTCGACGAGGTCAATCCAGAGTTCGTCGAAGAGTACGTACAGGAGGTTTGGAGCTGCGTCCGTGTAAACATTCCAGTACATATATGGGTTGAGCAGGTCGCGTCCGTCACCGTCTGCGTTTTCAGGGCAGACGAACTCGTTTGAATGGAAAATCCAGTCCGAAAGGAAAGTTTCCGTATCACCGATCCTGTTGTTCATACCCTCTGTGCCGTCGCCGTTGCAGAACTTGGTCTTGCCCTGAGGAGCAAAGGTCTCTCCCGGATAGAATACGGCCCAGTCGTCACCGCTGTTGACTTCGAGCACCTTGTTCGTATAAGAATCCTTGAGCTGGTTGGCGTAATCGTAAGATGTAGATACATAGGTAGGCTCGCCGTCGAATACAGGCTTCCACCAGTAAGTGATCCTGTATGTCTTGCCGGCCTGGAGTCTTCCGTTGCACATCCAGTTCCTGTCATATGTGAACTGGGTTGACTTTGCAAGGTTTGCCTCGGCATAGGAAATCTTGATGGCGTGTGCCGTTCCGTTTGCGCCGCCCTCGACGATAGAGCACCAGTCAAGTCCGTGGTCTGCGCGGGAGGTAGAGCCGATTGGAGCCATGTTGCAGACAACGAATGCCTTTTCGCACTCGAATCCGAACGGGTCGTAATTGTAATCAGGAAGAGCGTAGTTGACTGGATAGTTTCCAACGATCCAGCTGCCCTCGAAGCTTTCGCTGGCACCGTCTGCAGTGCGTGATACCTTACAGGTAACCTTTGCACCGTTGCGGTTGCCGTTCTCGAACGTCACTGACGGCTCTGCATCTGATGAAGTGGCTGGGTTGCCGCCTTCGAATGTCCATTCGAACTTGTCCGGGGTACCCTTGAGGTCGGCGATGCTGAACTTTGTCGCAGCGCCTACGCGGATACATCCGAGCGGTGTAAGATTTGCGGCTGCAACGGCAATCTCACCGTTGATAGGCTCTACTACGTTCACTGTAATCTCTTCTGTAAGAACGGTTCCGTCCTTGAAGGTGTCGCTCAGGGTGACCTTCTTGGCACCGGCAGAAGCGAATGAAACGCTTACTGTAGCGTCAGAGGAAGTAGCCGGGGTTCCGTCCTGGAATGTCCAGGTTCTGGAAGTGACGGAAAGGGAGAGATCCGTGAAACTTACCGACTTCCCAACTCCGACAAGGCCTGAAGGAGCCGTATACTCTACTTTGTAAGTTTCCTTTGTAGGTTCATCCTTTTTGCAGGATACTGCAGCAGAAGAAAGAACGGCTGCAGCCAAAAGAATAACATAAAATTTTTTCATAATCATTTATTGAATATTAGTGATAATCTGCCGTGTTCTGTGGTCGTTGGCGAATATATGGCTTACTCTACTAATACAATATTCCAAAGCGTTCAATAAACAACTCATTTGAAAAAAACATCAACTTTGAATACGAATTTTGGCATATATCAGAGAAAGTCCTTATAATTCATGAACGATTTGTGAATGACGTTTTGAGAAAAGTAGGTATCTTTGAACGATATGAAAATAACTGGACGATTCATTGTTTATCTGTTTGCAAATGTTGCGGCCGCGTTTTTCTGCCTCCCGGACCTGAGGGCGGAGTCCCTGTTGTCTTCCGTGCAGGTCTCGGTCGAGGACGGCCTTCCCCATACGGACGTTTCCGCCATCACCCAGGACGAGAAGGGCTATATCTGGATAGGGACTTATTCCGGAGTCTGCCGTTATGACGGAGTGTCGATAGTTTCATACGATCAGGTGAATTCCGGACTTGAGGGCTCCAGAGTCACTTCTCTTCTGTACTCTTCGAGCGGGCTCCTGTTCATAGGGACCGAGACGGCCGGAATCAGCGTCCTTGATACCCGTACGGGGTTTTTCCTGAAGCCCGTCAACGTGCCTATGAACTATGTCCATACTATTTCCGAGGGTCCGGACGGACAGGTATGGATAGGGACCAAGGACGGTGTTTCCAGAATCTCTTATGATTATGACGGCTATGACATTTCCTCCTGGTCGCTTGGAAGCAACGTGATGGGAATAGGGTTCGGGCAGGATGCGACTCTTTTCCTGGCTATGGAGGGCGGGGTATATACCTTTGATCCTTCTTCCGGGACAAGAACGGAACTCAAGCAAGGTGATTTCTGCACATCCATATTATGTTCTCCTGATTCTGACAGGTCTTTTGTGACAAGCGCCAGGGGAACCTGGTTTTGCAAAGAGGACGGGAGGTTCATTCTTCTGGACAGCCGGCCTTCAAAGTCGTCCTGTTCGGATGCAGACGGTCAGATATGGATATGCACCGAGTCCGGCACGATGCTCAGGTTCGACTGGGATGGCTCCCTGACCGGAGAATACAAGGTTATGGTGGCCGGTAATCCTCCCGGCCAGGAAATAAATCTTTCCAGCGTATTCTTTGACAGGTTGTCCGTAATGTGGCTGGGCACTTATGGTCAAGGTTTTCTGCGCTGCGGTGTGAAGACCCATATATTCAATTATTATATAGCCGGAGACATTCCGGACGAGAAGATGATCGCCTCCGACAGCAAGGGGAGGTTCTGGATTTCGTCCAGGGACGGATCTCTGTATACCAGGCACCCGGACGGTCGCATAATCCGTGTCGACAGCAAGTCCCTGGGCCTTTTTGACGGAGCAGTGATATCTTCATTCCACG
This sequence comes from Bacteroidales bacterium, assembly GCA_024401805.1. GTDB lineage: Bacteria > Bacteroidota > Bacteroidia > Bacteroidales > UBA932 > Cryptobacteroides. The sequence continues at coordinate 13,866 of JAKSKG010000013.1, read as the reverse complement.
AGGATGCTTCCGGCAATGTATGGATCGGGACCTGGACCAAGGGATTCGCAAAGGTTTCCGTGCAGGATGTGGAGAGGATGGCAAACGGCTACGGTTTCAGAATCGGTAAACAGGTTCTGGACGGGATATCGGTATATAAGTTCGTCGAGGATGGACGGGGTTATATGTGGGTCAGCACGGGAAGCGGAGTCGCACGTTACAATCTTGCATCCGGTACGGTTCAGGACAGGTTTGTTTTTGACCGGCACAATGATCATTCGCTTGCAGACAATTTCACGACAGACCTTCTGATAACCGATCTGGACGACGGATTTGTCGTATGGGCCGGTTCCAGACTTGGAATAACGCGTTTTCTGTGCCGGGAAGACGGCAGCGTGAGGGATATTCTCCGTACCGGACGAGGTCGTTCGGAGGACGACCTGGTCGGAGAATTCGTTGCGGTGCTGCTCCAGGACAGCAAAGGGAGGATCTGGGTGTCCACCCTTGGCGGAGGACTCAACAAACTTCTAGGCAGGGCAGACGGGGATATTCTCAAATTCGAGCATTTCAACGTATCCAACTGCGACTTTCCGAACAATGAGCTGGAAAGCATAATCGAAGGGGAAGACGGTACCCTGTGGATAGGAGGCAACGGAATCATGCGTTTCAATCCCGAGACGTCCGAGGTACGCCGTTACACCAAGGAAGACGGACTGCAAAGCGACGTCTTCAAGATATGGTCGGCGGCAAAACTTCCGGACGGGACTATGGCATTCGGAGGAATCAACGGCTTCAACGTGTTCGATCCGGAAGAACTGGAGATAAAGGGCTCGTGCCCGCCGGTATACATCACGGGCATTGCCGTAAACAATGTCCCGGTTGCAGATATCTCTTCCGCATCACTTTCCCACAGGCAGAACAACGTTTCCTTCTCGTTTGCGGCTTTGGATTACGAGAACCCGCTGTCCAACGTATACAGGTATATGTTGTCGGGAGCGGACAAACAGTGGCATTACTGTGACGGAACCTCCGCCCAGGCTTCTTATCTGAACCTTGACCCGGGTAAATATACGTTTACCGTATACGGAGCGGAAAGCGACGGAGATTGGAGTCTGGAGCCGGCGAAAATCATATTCCGGATCAAACCTCCTCTTTTTGCGAGCATACCCGCCTTACTCCTGTACTCCCTTCTGCTGGCATCCGGTCTTGTCATAATCATAAGGACCAGGCGCAAACGCTCCGAAAGCGAGCGTAAACTCGAACTGGAGCACCAGCTGCGTCTGGAAGAGGAACAGCGCAACAGCAATGAACTCAAGCTCCACACTGATTTCCTGCACGAAATAAAGACACCTATCACTCTGATCACGACGCCGGTCGAGGAGATGCTGGAAAACCAGAATCTCGGAAAGAGCACTCTGGCAAGGCTGAAACTGGTGAGCCAGAGCACCAAGATACTTGGGAAATATATAGAGGAACTTACAGACCTGCGCCAGATGGACAACGGACGTCTGAACATAAAGGTTTCCAGATCCGATTTCGGGCACTATGTAAAAACCATAGCATCCATGTTCCAGCCTGTCGCCGATTCACGCAACATAACACTCGACCTCAGTGCAATATCGTCCGAACCTCTGCCTTTGACTTTCGACAATGATCAGATGACAAAGGTGATAATCAACCTTATGTCCAACGCCATCAAGTTCTCTCCTGATACCGGAGGCCTTGTAAAAGTAGGAGTCATGCAGGAAGGGGACCGGGCCGTGTTGAGCGTATCCAACGTAGGAGTAGGAATATTCCCGGATGAACTCGACAAGATATTCGACCGTTTCCATCAGGGCAGGAACAATGACCGTGGAGGAATGGGGATAGGCCTTGCCATCTCCAAGCATATCGTCCAGATGCACGGTGGCGAAATCAGCGTGGAATCGATCCCCGGGGGCGAGACTCTGTTCAGAGTCAGCATCCCTCTGGGAGACTCTCATTTTTCGGAAGAGGATTTCAAGAAGGAGAATCCTGACGACTCCACTCTTACGGATATCGAGCCGGTAGTGGATTACAAGAATGATGGAAGTGTGTCACAGTTCTCGACTGTTGACAGGGAGCACACGGTATTGATAGTGGATGACAATGACAGCCTGCGCAACTATCTTGCCATGCTGCTGAGTTCCCGCTACAATGTAATGGTTGCGGAAAACGGGCAGCAGGGTTATGAAAAGGCCATTGCAGACCAGCCGGACGTCATTGTCTCCGATGTTCTGATGCCAAAGATGAACGGTGTGGAATTGTGCGCAAGGATAAAGGAAAACGAGGATACCTCCCATATACCTGTGATACTTCTGACTGCCAAGGCGCTTCCTGTGCACAAGATAGAAGGATACCAGAGTCTGGCGGACGACTATATCACCAAGCCGTTCAATTCGGACGTACTGTTGTCCCGCATTTCAGGTCTCATTACACTCAGGGAAAGGATGAGGGAGCATCTGCGGACCAACGTGTCACTGAACCCTTCCGATGTCACCGCCACCCCTGCGGACGAGAAGTTCATCAAGAAATGCATTTCATTCGTCGAGGATCATATTTCCGAACCCGATTACGGAGTCGAGGAGCTTTGCCTGGATATGGGAATGTCGCGTCCTACGATATATAGGAAAATCAAGGCCATATCAGGGGAGTCTGCGGTGACGTTTGTCCGCAACATACGCCTCAAGAGAGCTGCCCAACTGATTGAGAGCGGGTCTTTTGAGTCCGTCAACGAGGTCATGACCGCCGTAGGATTCAGCAACCCGGCCTATTTTGCAAAAAAATTCGAACAGGCGTTCGGGGTTCTGCCCAAAGATTATTCCAAGAAAAAAATATAAACCAAATTCAAACTTATCATGAAAAAAACATCATTGGCATTATTGTTCGCGATAGCATTGTCATCCTGCTCGGGCAAGTATGAGATTCCTGTAGGAGAGGCGTCCCCAAGCCTCAAGGACGGTGTCGCCGCTTTTGTCGCGGATGCACAGAACGTTCCTCTGAAGTCCGTGATAGTGCTCCAGCATGGCAGGAAGGTGGCGGAGGAATATATGAACGGGTGGAATCCGGAAGAGGCCCACGAAATGTGGTCTGCCAGCAAGACTTTCACTGCATTTGCAGTAGGTTTCGCTGTGGACGAGGGTCTTCTGAGCCTTGACGACAAATTGACGGACATCTTCCCGGACGAGTCGTCCGCCGTTCTGGACACGCTTTCTAACGGGGAATACGCAGCCAACCTCAAAGCCTGCACGATAAGGGACCTTATGGTTATGGGCTGCGGACACGCGGAGGATCCGACCGGACCTGTCCTGATGGGTCTGGTCCCGGAAGGGGGAGATCTGATTCAGATGACCAGATCTCTTGAGGATTCAGACTGCAACATAGTACAGGAATTCCTCAAAGTTCCGTTCATTCACGAACCTTCCACTTTCCATTGCTACAATTCGCTTGGAACCTATATGCTCTCGGCCGCTGTTACAAAAGTGTCGGGGGAACTCGTTAATGATTACCTGTATCCGCGTCTGTGGAAGAAACTCGGTGTGGACAAACCGGAATGGGATGTGCTTTGCGGCTACAACTGCGGCGGCTGGGGACTTTACCTGACTACCGAGGTGATGGCCCGTACAGGACAGATGATGCTCGATGGAGGCTGTTATGCGGGCAGGCAGGTGCTTCCGAAAGGCTTCATACAAGAGGCGTCGGCCCCGTTCTTCAGCTGGGGTATTCCGTCCTGGAGCAACCCTTGGGAAGGCCGCCATTATGCCAACGGATATGGTTATCAGATGTGGATGAATACGGATGCATTCTTCGCATCCGGGCACAAGGGACAGTTCATCTACGTATTCCCAGAGTATGACGCGGTAGTTGCGGTTACAGCCGATTTCGAGGGAGGGGACGGTTATACGGACAGCGGCCTGTACGTATGGAAACATCTTGTTACGCCTTTGCAGTACGATTGCTACGAAAATGTTGAGATTCAGGGTGCAAAGGGAACCCTCCGTGGATATATGGACCGTCCTTCCGGGGGAAACAACCAGCCGGTGGTGATCATCTGCCATGGGCTTACCGGTTCCAAGGACGAGATGCACATAAGCAAGCTTGCGGACGAACTCCGTATCCGCGGTATTGCCAGCGTGCGTTTCGATTTCAACGGTCACGGCCGGAGCGACGGACTCTTCCGCGAGCACACCGTAGCCAACGAGGTCGAGGATGTGAAGTGCATTTACGAGTATGTCAAGTCGCTTCCTTGGGTAGATGCTTCCCGTATCGGAATCGCAGGCCATTCCCAGGGTGGGTTCGTTGCAGGAGTTGCTGCCGGCGACCTGGGAGCGGACAAGATCAAGGCGGTTTCTCTTCTTGCTCCTGCGGCACTGATACACACTACAACCAGGGAAGGCATCTGCTTCGGAAATGAAAATATGCAACTGGGGGACATCGGGGAACTTCCGGATTCGATCATGGTATGGGGAAGGTATTTCGGCAAAGAGTATTTCAAGGCGGCGCTGGAAACCGACGTCTATGCCAGAACCGCCGCCTACGAAGGCCCGGTATATGTACTGCAGGGTACGGCCGACAGCAAGAGACTGTATGAGGATGCGTTGAAATACAAAGATTACCTCAAGGACTGCAAGATAGAAATACTTGACAACTACCCGCATTGCTACGATCCTAACATAAGGCTGGCAATGTCCAAGGCGGCACAATGGTTCCTTGAAAACCTATAGACAGAATCGCCGGCGGAAAGCCGGCGATTCTTGTTATCAATATTCCGTCAGGCAATTCGAGCAGTGCTCCAGTACTATGGGAGCCGCCATATTTCCAAGTGCGGGGAATTTCCCGGTTACCGAGATGCTGTTGTCCTTGAAGACAAGGTCCTCCACAAAGCTGGCATATAGGACGGAAGGCTCAATGAGCCTGAAGGTATTGCCGGTGATCCTTATGCCCCGGTGAAAACGCGGCAGGGAATCGTCGTCCGGTACAGGTGACGGGGAGAAACTTATTACGGAATGCCCCCATTGCGATGTATGGCAATTGTCAAAAAGGTTGCCGGTAATGGTCAAGTCGCGGACACCGCCGCTCTCGTACCAGTAAGTCAGGTCTCCCTCGACAAGGATTGCGGTTCCTGCCGATTTGAACACGTTGTCACGCACCACCACTTTCCCCGGAGACGTGAGCAGTATCCCGCGGGCCCTGTTCCCGCTGCCGAACACGTTGTTCTCTATCAGGACATCGGGGCAGGAAGATGCAGATTCGATGAACCACTGCTTCCCTCCCCGGAGATCCGGAGCCTCGGTCAGAGTCACCTCGAACAAAGACGGATTTATGGTTCTGGCGGACTCTACGGTGTATTCCCGGGAGCGCTGCATATCGGAATAGTTTAGGAACCATATTTTGTCTTCCGGCTTCAGAAGAAGGATACCGTGGCTTGTGCTGAACCGGAATGTCCTTCCGTTCGCTCCCGCACTCTCCACCTTGCAGTAACGGCCGTGTATGTTCAGAGCATCGTCGCCCTGCCCGTCCATATCGCAGTTGCGCATTATGATCCGTCCCGAACAGTTTGTAAGATGGACTGCGTCCGCCACGCCGGAGAACACACGCCCCTTCTCCCGCCTGGGGATGTAGTCCAGGTTGTCCATCGTAATGTTTTCTGTAATCGTTGCCACTATCCCGCAGCCCGTAGTGTGATATACCGTCACATCTTTGAAGCTTATGTCCTTGCTGTCCACGACAGTGGCCCAGGGAGTGCGGTAACGTACGTTGTAGATGGTCAGTATCGTTCCTTTGGGGGCGGGGACGTCCACTTTGCCGTGGAAACGTATCACTCCGTCCGATATTTCCTCGGCGGGGGATTTCAGGAGGTACTCCATCCAGTAATTGTCGTGGGAACCGGGAAGGATGCGGCCGTCGGGGGTGAAGTAGTTGCAATATGTACCCTCTTCAACACCGTACTCGCCATCCCCGCATATATAGCGGACCTTCTTTCCCGCTATCCTGTACGGATATTGTTCTTTGTCTATTTCCAGGTCCATCCAGTCACTTCCGCAGTCACGTATGACGGCCTGTGTGATGTACGGGCGTTTCCAGTCGATAGAGAAATTGCGCAGTTCGATGTTGTTGCACCGCACAATCCGTGCAAACCCCGCGATACCCTTGAAAATGAACTCCGAGCCTCCTCCGTCAATGGTGACGCCGCTCAAACCGTCAAGCAGGAAAACATAATTCCTCAGCGAGCCTTCCGACCCTGCGGGATCTCCCAGATCAAGGAAGTATTCCCCTTTCTCGAACTCGATTTCAAATGGCTTTCCGAGTGATTTTCCGTACTCGAGGGCCTTTCCTATTTTCTCAATGGCATTGCCGTTGTCAGATGCAGTGAGAGCGAAATCGCTCATCCTGACGGTTTCCGGTCCTGCAAGGCAAGCCGCCAACGATACAAGCATTACGGTCAGGCTCATCATAGGCTGTCGCTAGTTTTCGAAAAAGAATGGGTTTGGCTTGTCTATCACAGGGAGGGCAGTGTCTGTGTTTAGGTCTGCGCAACTGTGTATGCTCACGGTTGCATCTTTCTTCCAGCCCGAGAAGTCATTGCCAGATATGTCCACACGGCCGCAGTATTGCAGGTCTATCACGGAAAGTCCCGGATAAATAGGCTCGTAACTGTGGGAGTCGTTGAAAACGTTATTCCTGATGGCAAGATTCTCTACTCCGATTGCATAGACTATCTGGCAGTCAAAGGTGTCGACTGTATTGTTCTCGAACACTATGTTCCGGTGATAGTAGTAGTCGTTCGTGCGTGCCTCCTTGGGGATGACAGGGTCTATCTGAAGGACAGCCTGGGGCGAATGGCCCCCAATGCCCAGGTCCTGGAAATGGTTGCCGCGGACAACGATGTTCTTCGTCTCTCCGGCCTCGAACCAATAGTTCGCGTCACCGCAGATCCGGATTCCCGCCATCATCGATGCAAAGTCGCAGTTCTCGACAAGCACGTCGCCCGGAGTCGAAAGAAGCAGGCTCCTTGCCCTGTTGTAACGTACCGTGCAGTTGCGTATTACTACGTTGGAAGTCCCCCGGCTGATATTCTCTACGGCCACGTCATACGGATTTGCAATCTCCGGAATGTCTGTGTCGAGTTCGAATTCATACCAATTGTCGTTGACCCTGTCCACGGAGGCTATTCGGGCCGTTCCTATCGGACGCAGGGATGTCTTGTCCACGAAACGGAGTACGTCTCCCTTGTCTGCAAAACGGTTGCCCTCTTGCTGGAAATGTCCGAATGATGCTGCAAAACTTTTATCGCCAAGCAGTCGCTTCACAAGCATATAGGTCTGGTGGACATTGGTCGCGTCGTCCAGCATGCTCTCGAAACGGCAGTTCTCCATCGTGATGCCTCCCTTGCAGTCGACGAAATGCGTGGCATCGGCCGATGCGGTTATCATACGCGGGCTGCCTTCCTTCTGGGCAGTGCTGTAGCCGTCCAGGCTTATGTTTTCGCAGCACTGGGCAATCAGGGCCATGGCTCCGCTGTGATATACGTGGACATCCTTTATTACGATATCCTTGCTGTCTGTAAGTGCCAGAGCGGGGCAGTAACGGTTCAGGGAATGACGTCCCTTGTCCACCCAGATGCTTCCTACAGGAGGTACTTCCCGGCTGTACAGATTGGAGAATTTGACAACTCCTTTCTCAAGCTCGACCGCATTGAACCTGTGCGCGGTCCAATGTTCATAGGCAGAGGTGTAATAATAAGGAGAGCGGGTCGCCTTGTCAAAGACTATGTTCTCTCCGAGCGCGGATTCCCAATTGTATCCGCAAAAACGGAAATCCCCGTCCGTGATGGTGTATTTCTCGTCATCAAGCAGTCTGAGCGTGAAACTCTTCTCCGCCGGGTCGTTGGCAATGACTTCGCCTTCCATAGTGAAATGGTCCTCATAATCGATTGAGAATCCTTCCAGAGTAATGTTGTTGCAATCCTTGACGGAGAAAGGAATTTCCGCCCCGTGGAACACGAACTCGGCTCCGTTGCCACGGACCGATACGTTATTCATTCCGTTCAGGTTGAAGATGATGCGTTTGAGTCCGTTGTCGTTGTTGGATATCCGCAGATATTGCTCGGATGCCGTCTCGGGGTAAAAATCGTAACGGCCCGGTTCGAATTCCAAAGTGATGTTTCCGTCCGGATGGTTTGCCAGAGCCTCGCGCACCGATGCAGTGTAATCGGATACGGAAGAATCGCACACTATTGTTTCTGTTGTCTGAACGGCACACGATGCAAATAATATCGCTGATGCCAGTATTGCTGTTTTTTTCATTCGGGTTTATTGAAAATCAGGGTTCTACATCCAATGTTCCTTTTTCCGTTGGAGCCTTGGTTATGGGAATAATACAGTTTTACGGTCTTGCCGCCGACAAGATCCCCATCTTCGCTTATCATATTCGGGTACCAGGCCGGTTCTGTCCCTTTCCCGATCACCTTCTTTGGGATAGACCAGGTAATGCCGTCATCGCTGTAAGATACGTAAACATAGTGCCCCCAGCTGGCATAAACCATCACCCATTTTTCAAGGTATGTGTTCCACATGACGGAAGGGTTGGCTCCGGCTGCCATATTGAGAGGCTTTATTGCTATATTCTCACCGCCTATGCCGGTCTGGGCATCATAAGCGTAAAGTGTGAAATCGTTTCCGTCCCATTTCTTCCAGGTACCGCTTGCACCTTCCTTGTCGTAAGATACGGCCATGCACAAGGTGTTCGCTCCGCTGCTGATCTTTCCCTGGTAGTAGCAGATATAACGGCTGTTTATGCTGTCCCAGATGACGCAACCGTCACCAAGACCGCTCCAGGTAGGGGTTTCGGGCTTGAGCCTGTTCTCCACAATGATAGGAGCCGCATCGTGCCAGGTATAGCCATAGTCGTCACTATAAGCTACGCCTATCGATTTGTGTGCAGTTCCGTCACCTGCCCAATGGCTCTCTGCATGGAAGAATCCTACGTAGTGCCCATCGTTTCCCTGAGGGAATATCCCTATGAACCAGGAACCGTTCTCGTTGAAGTCCTTGATAGAAGAGAAGCCCTTCCCGAACACCTTGTTGCTTTCCTTGAGCTGCGAAACATGGTCTTCCGGCCAAGGTGTGGAGGCTACGGTCAGGACATCGTATGCCTCGCACCAGAACAACTGCCATTCTTCTCCTCTTCTGACCGGGATCAACTTGCCGTCCGGCCAGTATCCGCGCATGAATCCGTCGCCGGGCTCCTCTACGATGGATACCGGACCTACCATGAGGGTTTCGTCGATTTTCGTAAAGTCTGCATAAGGGTCGACCGGTTCCGGAGGCTCAGGCGTATCTGTCGTGTCCACCGGAGGTGTAGGAGGAGGCGTCGGCCCGGGCTTTTCCTCCGGAGCAGTATTTCCGCTCCCGTTGTTTTCCGTTCCCGGATCAGGGTCCCAGATTCTATCGCAGGAAGAAAGCAGCAGGCACAGGGCGGCCGCTACAAATAAAAGTTTCTTCATAATGTATTTGATCAAGTGGAAAGCAAAGATAAAAACTGAGGTGGGAGCGGGAATGTTCAAATCGTTCATATAAGAACACAATCGAATAATAGAGTATTTGTCCGTCCTGTTTCCGGTTCCAGCTTTTTGCCGCCTTGAAATCTGTTTTGAACTCCGTGTCCAAAACTATGGAAAATATTTTTCAACAAAAGATGTAACTGTTTGAAAAGACGGATTTTGGCCTATCGGATTTTGTGTCTAAAATGTTGTAAAATCTTCAAAATTTTCTTTGCATTTGGGGATTTTTTTGTATCTTTGCAGTCCCGAATTTTGGCCTTTAGTGAACTATTGTACTGAGGGTCAGATAGTTACGGGAGAATTAAGATTATTATATTTTAAAAGTAATATTACAATGTTACAACCTAAGAGAACCAAATTCAGAAGGGAACAGAAGAACCGCATGAAGGGAATGGCCCAGAGGGGCAACCAGCTTGCATTCGGTTCCTTCGGTATCAAGACCCTTGAAAACTGTTGGCTTACTGCACAGCAGATTGAGGCTGCCCGTCAGGCTATCTCTCGTCATATGAACCGTGAGGGACAGATTTGGATCAGGGTATTCCCCGTCAAGCCAGTTACCAAGAAACCTCTCGATACCCGTATGGGTAAGGGTAAAGGTGATCCTTACGGATTCGTTGCCCCTATCACTCCGGGCCGTATCCTCTTCGAGGCCGAGGGTGTTTCTCTTCAGACAGCAAAAGAGGCCATGCGCCTTGCTGCAAACAAACTTCCGGTAGCCACCAAGTTTGTCGTACGTAGAGATTATGTGGAATAATTTAATGGAGAAAGCACAATGAAAGCATCAGAAGCACGCGAAATGTCTGTAGCAGACCTGCGCGACCGCATCGAGATTGAGAAGAATAATCTTGACAACATGAAGATCAATCATGCCATTTCTCCATTGGAGGATACTTCCAAGATTAGCAAGACCAGAAGGGATATCGCTCTTATGATCACTATCCTTGCTGAAAAAGAAAAACAAAACTAAAAATCAGTTGACTTATGGAAAGAAATCTTCGTAAGGAAAGAGTAGGAGTAGTGGTCAGCAACAAGATGGACAAGACCATCGTCGTTGCAGTTGAGATCAAAGAGAAACATCCTTTGTACGGCAAGTTCGTCAAGAAGACCACCAAGTTCGTAGCTCAGGACGAAAAGAACGAGTGCGGAGAAGGAGATACCGTCCGCATCATGGAGACACGTCCTCTCAGCAAGACAAAGAACTGGAGATTAGTTGAAATCGTAGAAAAAGCTAAGTAGTATGATACAGCAGGAAACACGTTTACAGGTTGCTGACAACAGCGGAGCAAAGGAAGTTCTTTGCATCCGTGTGCTTGGCGGTACCAACCATCGTTATGCGACTGTGGGCGATCAGATCGTCGTCGCAATCAAAAGCGCAATCCCTGGCGGTGAGGTGAAGAAAGGTACAGTGTCAAGAGCTGTCGTAGTACGCACCAAGAAGGAGATCCGTCGTCAGGACGGTTCATATATCCGCTTTGATGATAATGCTTGCGTTCTTCTCAGCAACGCTGGAGAACTTCGCGGCACACGTATCTTTGGCCCTGTAGCCAGAGAGCTTCGTGAGAACTACATGAAAATCGTTTCACTGGCACCGGAGGTCCTTTAATTAATCAGCATTATGAAAAAGATACATATTAAGAAAGGTGACACCGTGTATGTAAATGCCGGTAACGACAAGGGCAAGACCGGAAAGGTCCTGTCAGTCATCCCAGACAAGGACCGTGCAATCGTTGAGGGCGTCAACGTCGTCAGCAAGCACACCAAACCTAATTCAAAGCAGCCTCAGGGTGGAATCATCAAGCAGGAGGCTTCCATTCACATTTCCAACCTCAACCTCATCGATCCTCAGAGCGGCAAGGCCACTCGCGTAGGTTACAAGACCGTTGACGGAAAGAAGATTCGTTACGCTAAAAAATCTGGGGAGGAGATCAAGTAATTATGGCAAAGAAAAATGAAGCAGCCGTAGCACAGGCTCTGCCTACAGGCTACGTTCCTTCTCTCAAGAAGGTATACAAGGAGCAGATCATCGACGCCCTTACAAAGGAGTTCGGTTATACTACTGTAATGCAGGTGCCTCGTCTCACCAAGATCACCATCAACGAAGGTGTCGGAGAGGCTACCCAGGACAAGAAGATCGTTGAGGAAGCAGCTGAAGAGCTCTCTCTCATCACCGGTCAGAAGGCCCTCATCACCTACTCACGCAAGGATATCTCCAACTTCAAGCTCCGTAAGGGAATGCCGGTAGGTACAAAGGTTACCCTCCGCGGCGTGAAGATGTACGAGTTCCTTGAGAAACTCATCAGAGTCACACTCCCTCGTATCCGTGACTTCAACGGTATCGCAGAGAATATGGACGGACGCGGAAACTACACCCTCGGACTCAAGGAGCAGATCATCTTCCCTGAGATCGACATCGACAAGAACCCTCGCATCCACGGACTCGAGATCACATTCGTAACAACGGCCCGCAACGACCAGGAGTGCCACGCACTTCTCGCAGCGTTCGGTCTGCCTTTCAAGAAACATAATAAATAGTACACTATGGCAAAAGAATCAATGAAAGCCCGCGAAGTTAAGCGCGCGAAACTTGTTGCTAAGTACGCAGAGAAGAGAAAGGCTCTCAAAGAGGCCGGTGACTGGGCAGCTCTCGACAAGCTCCCTAAGAATGCTTCTCCTGTACGCCTTCACAACCGTTGCTCTCTTACCGGCCGTCCAAAGGGCTATATGAGAGATTTCGGTATCAGCCGTATCCAGTTCCGTGAGATGGCCTCCAACGGCCTTATCCCGGGCGTAAAGAAAGCAAGTTGGTAGAATAATTAAAAGAAAAACAATATGACTGATCCAATTGCAGATTACCTCACCAGGATTCGCAATGCCTATATGGCAGGAAAGAAGGTTGTGGAGATCCCATCTTCAAAGATGAAGGTCGCCATCACCCAGATCCTTTGTGAGAAGGGTTATATCCTCAGTTACAAGGTGATTGAGGGAACCCCGTTCAATACTATCAAGATCGCTCTCAAGTATCACCCTCAGACCAAGATGGCCGCTATCAAGAATATCGAGCGTGTCAGCACACCTGGTCTCCGCCAGTATGTAGGCGCAGAGGAAATGCCACGCGTCCTCAACGGACTCGGAATCGCAATCCTTTCTACATCCAAGGGTGTCATCACCGACAAGGAGGCAAAGGAACTCGGAATCGGTGGAGAAGTTGTTTGCTACGTATACTAATAATTAAACCAGATTTATAATGTCACGAATTGGTAAATTGCCTGTAAACCTTCCGGCCGGAGTGAGCGTTGAGCTTCTCGACGGCAACGTCCTGAAGGTTAAAGGACCTCAGGGTGTGATGTCACAGAAAATTGATCCGGACATCAAGGTCACCATTGAGGACAATCAGATCAAATTTGAACGCCCTACTGACCAGCCTCGTCACCGTTCTATGCACGGACTCTACCGCGCACTTGCGAACAATATGGTAGTCGGAGTTTCAGAGGGATTCAGCATCACCCAGGAGTTTGTCGGTGTAGGTTACCGTGTAGCCGTACAGGGCCAGCTCCTCACTTTCTCTCTCGGTTATTCACACGAAATCCAGCTTCTCCTCCCTTCAGAGGTAAAGGCTGAAGTTCCGGATGTGAAGAAAGGCGAGAATCCAAAGCTCGTGCTCAAGAGCTGCGACAAGCAGCTTGTCGGGCAGGTAGCTGCAAAGATTCGTTCATTCCGTAAGCCGGAGCCTTACAAGGGCAAGGGTATCAAGTACGCAGGCGAACAGCTTCGTCGCAAGGCTGGCAAGACTGCTGCTGCTAAATAATAGGAGGACAGAGTTATGGCATTAAGTAGAATTGAAAGAAGAAAAAGAATTCACTACCGTATCCGTAAGCATGTCAATGGTACTGCTGAGCGTCCTCGTATGGTCGTATTCCGCAGCAACAAGCAGATTTACGTACAGGTAATCGATGACGAGCAGGGCAAGACCCTTGTCGCTGCCGCTTCAAATGACAAGCAGCTTGCAGCACAGTGCAAGGGCAAGACCGGCATCGAGGCTGCTGCAATAGTTGGAAAGGCTGTCGCAGAGCGTGCTATCGCAAAGGGAATCACCACTATCTCTTTTGATCGTGGAGGATATCTTTTCCATGGTAGAGTTAAGAGTTTGGCAGATGCTGCCCGTGAAGGCGGCCTCGTATTCTAATAGAAAAGACTATGGCAAATACAAATGTTAAAAGAGTAAAGACGTCTGACCTCGAGTTGAAGGACAGACTGGTTGCCATCCAGAGAGTCACCAAGGTGACTAAGGGTGGTCGTCACTTCCGCTT
>JAKSKG010000012.1 GCA_024401805.1 Bacteroidales bacterium | reverse complement strand
TCTAATTGAACGTGCCATAGTCATCATCAGGGTATATTACGTTTCCGTTCTGGTCTATTGGAAGATTCCTGTTGTCTATGACAGTGATCTCACAGGCAGCTGTCTTGCCGCCGGCCGTGGCGGTGATTCTGGTAAAACCGGCGGCAAGTGCCGTCACCACTCCGTCGGCCACCGTTGCAACGGCAGGATCGGAAGATGTCCAGACCACAGTCTTGTCTGCGGCGTTATCCGGCAGCACTGTCGCTGTGAGTGTCAGAGTCTCCCCAAGGTCTATGCTGATCTGCGTACAATCCAGAGTGACGGACTCTACGGCAACGGGCTTCTCGGTGACAGTCACCTTGCATACCGCCGACTTCTCCCCTGCCTTTGCAGTGATTTTTGCGGTTCCTTCAGAGAGAGCTGTGACTATCCCCCCTGCTACCGTAGCAACCGAAGCATTGTCCGATTCCCAGCTGACCGTTGCGTCCGTTGCGTTCGAAGGAAGCACCGTCGCCACCAGGGTATAGGCATCTCCCGTCTCAAGCGCAATGGAAGTCTGACTCAGGCTCACCGAAGCAACAGGTATCTTGTCATCGGGTGTGGGACCCGGCTTGGGACCGGGATCAGGTCCCGGGTCCGGAGTGACAGAAGGATTGCAGGCGAATGCTGCAAGCGCGGCTGCCATCAGGATTATGGATTTGAATTTCATATCGTACAAATCAGGATTTTAAAAAGCCGCGCATCATCTGACACGCGGCCTTATAATGATTTCAGCTATTGCTGATTATTCTGTTTTACGTATACTACTTTGCTGCCTCATCCTTTATACAACGTACAAGACTGGCATATGTTGTGTTACCGAACATCAAAGAAATTCTTCCCTTCTTATATGAAGACGCGAATGTTGATGCCAAAACAAACATTTGTGATGAGCTTGCTGTTATGTTAGCTGTTGATGTCCAGAAATAAGTTAATCCAGGCTTTCCAACATATTCAGGAATCTCGCAGTTCTTCTCCTGAATTACATTTGTCGAATAGTCGGCATCCACTGTTGAAGTATGAACAGGAGTAGCTGTTCCGTAAGGCTTCCAATTAAATCCAGCCTCGTTGAATTTCGCTGGAGTAGCATATCCGATCTTCGCATCAGCAGCTGGATCCCAGCAGTATGCAGTTGGATCGGAACCTGCAGCAGCATCTCCCCAATATGCAGATTTATTGTAAGCTCCGCACAAAGCGAAATACTCGGCTCTTGTAGGGATATGCCAGCCTCTTGGACAGATACCCTGAAGTCCCTCAAGGGTTTTTCCGTTGGCATCATTAATTTCGCCGACACCAAGCGCAGCATATGCACTGTAGAAATATCCATTTGACTTGATGAGTTCAGTATTCGTAGGATCCACTACCGGTTTTGCTGAACCTGCAGCAATGTCCTCTCCGGGAACATAAGGATAGAAAATGCTCTGATCTGGGGAAACAGCGAGATTGGAAGGATTATCAGATACGGTGAATCCCTCAGGAACAAAGCGTAGGTTCTCTGCCATCCAGACACGGCCATTGATTGTTACGGTATTATATCTCTCTCCGTCATAAACGAAATATCCGTCGTGCTCCTCGAAAGAAACGGCCTTCGGCTGAACAGGCTTTACGATGACAGCGTCAGAAGCGATTTCAGAAATTGCATCGGCTATGACAACTACGATGCTGCTCTCGGCCGTAACGTTCTTGAATGAAACTGTTACTGTACCAGCCTCGGCATCGATTCCCTTAAGCTCGACTGCAGGAGCGGCGGCCCTGGTCTTGATTTCCTTTGCAATGCAGGAAACCTTTACAGTAGGATCCTCTGCAACAGCTGCAATGGCGCTCTTTGGAGTAACAACGAATGTAGCCTCGCCTCCGATAACCATACCGTTGACAGTCTTGACTGTGACTATACCGTCCTCAAACTCCGGGATATACTTCACAGCGGTAATGTTTGCTACGCTTGACTCCACGTACAGAGGAATCACGATGGTCTGGGTGGTGCCGTCCTCGTTGAGAATCTCGAGGGTTACAGTGCCAGCCTCGGCGTCGATGGTGACGTTTGCAAAGAAAGCATCGCCGTCGGCACCCTTAGGACCCTGCGGACCCTGAGGTCCGGTTTCTCCCTGGATACCCTGGATACCCTGTTCACCCTGATCACCCTTGTCACCTTTGTCGCCCTTTGCTCCGTTGGTAACGGCATAGGTCTTTCCGTTTGAAAGAGTAAGAGAGTAACCGGTAGCGGTTTCCTCGACCTTGGTGACGACTGCACCGGCCTCGACCTGGCTCTTGAGCTGGTCTACTGCACTCTCAAGATCGCTGACGCGGCTCTCGAGGTCGTTGATTTTCTGGCAGGAAGCGCCGGCCAATACCATGAGGGCCCCTGCGAAAAGCATCATTAATTTTTTCATATTACAGTTGATTTAGAATAATATACACTACTGTCACCTGCAAACCTAATAAAAAAATATCACACATCAAATACCAATGTCTGCACCTTCTTCATTTTGTGCATTCGCCACAATGCACCGTTTGCCACCGTACTGTCATTTTCCATTCCTTTGTTTGAAAAGAAAAATTTAATTCCTATCTTGGAGTCCTTTTGTAATCATTATATGAAAAATAAACACTAAAAATATGAGCAAGAAATCCACAATCAGAACCAATTGGCCAAAGCATCTGCTGCAATGGGGAACATTGGCGCTAATAATAGCCATCATTGTATTCCTGAAGTCGGACCCGGAGAAATACTGCCCTATGGGAGGTCTGGAAGCATTCGTCACATACATCACAAGAGGCTCGCTTCCTTGCAGCATGTCATCGCTCCAGATAATGATGGGACTTGCCCTGGCCGCCGCAGTAATACTTTTCAGCAAACTGTTCTGCGCCTTCCTCTGCCCTGTCGGAACAGTGGAAGACCTGCTCATAAGACTTCGCAAAGCCTTGAAAATCAAAGGATGTGAAATCCGCAAAGGCAGCGTGGCAGACAAGCTCCTGCGCATAGTGAAATATGCTCTGCTGTTCTGGATCTTCTACAGCACGGCAACGGCAAGCGAGCTGTTCTGCAAGAACCTCGACCCTTACTACGCCGTAGCTACGGGATTCAAAGGGGAGATAACCCTCTGGATGAGCATCACGACGGTCGTTCTGGTGGTTCTTGGAGGTCTGTTCGTAAAGAGATTCTGGTGCAAGTACATATGCCCTCTTGGAGCAGCCTCCAACACTCTCAAGTTCTGGATGTGGCTTTTGCTCCTCGGTATAGCATGGTGGATACTCACCCTGTTCGGAGTCAACGTCCACTGGCCGGCACTCCTGCTTGCATTCTGCATCATAGGCTATCTTCTGGAAATCTTCCACGGCAATCCAAGGGCTCAGATTCTCCACGTTGTTGTGAATGAAAAAGCCTGCGGCAAAACCTGCCACAGCTGCCAGAAGGCCTGTCCTTACAACATTGATGCTCCGGCCTGCGGCTCAATGATCAGCGACGTTGACTGCACTTTGTGCGGCGAATGCGTTGCCGCCTGCCCTTCAAAGGCTCTTCACATAGGAGTAAGCCCGAAGAAGGAGAAGACCTGTTCATTCAGCAAATTCATACCTGCCATCATAGCCGTAGTGCTGACTATCGCCGCCATAATAGCAGGAAAGAGCTTCGAGCTTCCTACCATAGACGTCACTTGGGACACTGAAAACATAAGCAACCTTGAGACTGTCCGGATCGAGCACCTGACATCCGTGAAATGCTACGGCAGTTCGATGGCGTTCAAGGCGAGGATGGAAAAGGTTCGCGGAGTACACGGTGTGAAGACCTATGTCGGCAGCCATACCGTGGTTATCACCTATGATCCTTCCGTAACAACGGCCGAGAAGGTACAGGAAGAGGTTTTCATCCCTTCACGTTTCCGTATCTCCAACCCCGATCCTGCCAAGATTCCAGAACTCAAGGTAATGACCATACGCACGGAAAAGATGTATGACAAACTCAACCTCAACTTCCTGGGAATACAGATGAGTCTTACAGGACGCAAGATCTACGGTCTGGATTCGGAATATGACTGTCCTCTAATAGTGCACGTTTACATGGATCCTGAAGAGAATCCGGACGAGCAGTGGTTCCGCGAAATTGTAAACAAGAAGTCCCTTGACCTTCCAGTTGCAAACGGCAGCATCAAGTCAACCCCTCTCGATTTCGAGTTCGTCCGTCTGGAAAAGGGCAGCACGACCATCAATACCGCAGAATATCGCCAGAAGATGTTCGAAGGTTTCTCCGCCGAGTTCAACGGCCGCTACACGGAAGCGGACAGCACATTCATCCAGAAAAGGGCCGAGCATTATGCAGACCAGCCTCAGTTCATTTATGAGGTTCCAGGCGAGGTTTATGAGAAACCTATAGTACGCCGTTCATTCCCGTTCCTGAGCAACCATCTCTCAAAAGAGGAAGGAGTGATAGGAATGTACCTGAACCTTGACAAGAACTACACTCCTGCAATTCAGATCCGCTTTGCCGCCCCTATGACGGCAGACCGCATATGGGAACTTATGTCAATGGAGACCTGGACCATCACATATTCGGAGGATGATGTCCGCGAGGAACCTGCAAGGATCAAGTTCGACAATCCTGGTATCTGCTACGAATATGTCAAGGAGTAAGTTTTTCCTGGCAGCCGCCGCTGCTCTGATGCTGTGCACCACAGCCGGCGCCGACGAGGGCATGTGGATGGTAAACGCCATCGACAAGGCGGTTCACGCCAATATGAGGGCGCGCGGCTGCAAGTTGAAGGCTAACGAGATATACAATGCCGATGCACCGGGATCTTCCGTTTGCGACGCAATCGTTTCCCTTGACTTCCAATGCACCGGAAGCATCATATCAAAGGGCAGTCTGGTGATAACCAACCATCACTGCGCCTACAGCGACGTGCACGCCCTCAGCACCCCGGAAAAGAATTACCTGGAGGACGGCTTCTGGGCACAGAGTATGGAGGATGAGATTCCGATTCCCGGTAAACGCATGCTGATCCTGAAGAAGGTCCTCGATGTCACAGACGAGATGAACGGGATGCTCGAGGGTGAGCTGAAAGGCAAGCTTTTCGCATCCAGGATAGCCGGCAGCCGGTTCGAGAAGAAATACGCAGGCCCTACAGAGGAGGCTTACCTTACCTCCATGTGGAAAGGCAGCAAATATTATCTGGGCATCTATACCGTATACAAGGACATAAGGCTGGTGGCAGCGCCGCCTGTATGCATCGCCGCATACGGCGGAGACCTCGACAACTGGGAATGGCCTCAGCACAAGGGCGATTTCTCGATATACCGCATATACGCAGCGCCCGACGGAACTCCGGCCGAATACTCGGAAAACAATCTGCCTCTTCAGAGCGGCAGGAAACTGGAGATAAGCACCAGAGGCATCCGCGAGGGAGACTATACCATGGTGATAGGTTTCCCCGGAGTTACAAACAGGTACAACTCCTCTTACAAGACCGAGTTCGAGCGTTACACCAAACTTCCTATCGAGACCGACGTTCGCAGAGCCACCATGGACCTGCTCAAGGAATGGATGGACAAGGACCCTGTCATAAAGCTCAAATATGCAGACAAGTTCTTCTCCCTCAGCAACGTTTGCGAACTTTACGAGGGCGAAATACAGTGCTATGACAGGTTCGGGGTTATCGATGAGGCGCGTACTCGCGAAAAAGAACTGCAGCAGTGGATCGATTCCGAACCTGCACGCAGCGAATGCTGGGGAGACCTGCTAGCCAACCTCAAGGCGGCATATAAGGCAACGGACAAGGCGGAATACCAACTTGAGTATTTCCGCGAATCCGTGATAAGGGCCACGCAGTTCTATGCCTTGTGCACCAGACTCAACTCCCTGTCAAAGCCAAATGCAAAGGTTGAACCTGTAAGGGACTATCTGAAGTCATTCTTTGACAAGGTGGATATGAACGTGGAGAAGGAACTGCTTAAGTTGTCCACCTCTTTCTATTACGGCAATGTGGACAAATCTTACTGGAGCCAGTTCCACAAATCACTGTATGATAAGTTTGACGGCAATCCGGCCTGCATCGCCGAATACATATGGAAAAGCAGTTGGGTGACCGATCCGGAGGCTGTCCAGGACTTTATGAACTGCAGCAATCCCGCCGAGTATGCCGACGATGCGCTTGTCCACTATTTCACGGACTCGCAATTCCAGGAATTCAGCAATGCAGTGCTGGCATCCTGGGACGGAACAAAGATAACAGAACTGGAAAGGGAATACACAAAAGCCCTGTACAGCATGAATCTGGACAAAGGACGTATTCAATATCCGGATGCCAACTCTTCCATGCGCCTCACTTACGGTACTGTTGGGGGATTCAGCCCGAAAGACGGCATAACTTACGGATGGCAGTCGACCGCCCGGGGCATCATTGAAAAATACAAGCCCGGCGACTACGACTTCGATTTGAAACCCGAGTGGAAGGAAACGCTTTCCAAGTGCAACCTGGAAATGCCTGTCAATTTCCTTACAGACAACGATATTACAGGAGGCAATTCCGGATCGCCTGTTCTGAATGCAAAAGGCCAGATAGTCGGATTGGCATTCGATGGTAACAAGGAATCCCTTGCCGGAGACGTATCATTCACACAAGGTTATAACAAATGCGTTTGTGTGGACATCCGATACGTGCTGTTCGTTCTTAAGAACTACGCTAAGATGGATCGCATTCTGGCAGAAATCAACGAATAAGACATGAGCAAAAGGCAATACGGCAGCAACTGGATAAAATGGCTGATACAAATCATCAGCCTTACCGTAGCTGTATTATTCATTTTCACGGATCTTCCGGACAAATTCATTCCCGGTTACCACAATATTGTAGACGCAGTCAAGGGTCTGGACCTTTCCGACACCGTCACTCTGGTGGTCATTTCTCTGCTCCTGGTATTCTTCGGACGGCTGTTCTGCGGATTCCTGTGCCCTGCCGGTGCAGCCCAGGACCTTCTGATGGCACTCAGAAACGACTTCGGAATCCGCCAGTTGAAGGTGAACGGGAAAGCGGATTATCTGCTGCGCTTTGTCAAGTATGTGTTCCTGTTCGCCCTTACCATCATCCTGTATAAAGGCATTAAGTTCTCCGTTTCAGGCTGGATACTTATTGTAGTGGCATCTGTGGCTGCCCTACTGAGCCTTATCATGGACAGGTTTTTCTGCAAATACCTCTGTCCTGCCGGAGCCTGCCTGAACACCTTCAAGTTCTGGTTGCCAATGTGCCTGATAGGAGGAGCCTACTATGGGCTTGAACTTCTGTTGAAAACCACATTCCCAGCAGAGGCGGCTCTGGGTCTGTTCTGCATTTCGGGTTATCTGCTCGAGCTTCTGCTGCACAAGAACGCGCTTCACCTGCTGAGAGTGGTCAAATGCGATGACCGCTGTACACATTGCGGAGAGTGTACCAGGAGATGCCCGTACAGCATCGACATCCAGCACTGCGGCAATCTGAGCAATGATATGGAATGCACCCTGTGCGGAACCTGCGTTGCGGCCTGCAGGCACAAGGCTCTCGGCATAGGCATAATATCAAAAAGAAACCGGGAACGCGGCTTTGGCCGATTCATTCCCGGTATCGTTGTGATTGCCGTCGTTGCGGCTCTTGTTATCTGGGCACTTATTTAACCTCCCAGGTAGATCCGCTTCTGAGCAGTTCATCCACCGTATGGATATTCGACTTGGCGGCCACGTCCTTGACCTGGTCGCGGACACCGTCGTCGTAGGTAATATCCTTGACGTCTCTGATCACACCCAGGGCAACAGGATAATCGGGGCCCTTCATATCTGCCAGAGCCATCTGGATGCCGATATTGTCCGCATGGGCATCGTGGACAAGTACATCGTCGAGAGTGAATCCACCCTCCCCAATATGTATGACGCGTATCTTCTTTCCGTCATATACGAGGCCCTTGTCGCGATTCTTTCCGAAAACCATCTTCTCGCCCTGGCGCAGTATTATGGTGCGGTCCGCCCTGACCTCCGGATCGGAGATGTCCTTGTGGGCTCCGTCATTGAATATGACACAGTTGGTGAGCATCTCCATGACTGAACATCCGTCGTGAAGTGCAGCAGCTGTCATTATCTCTTCGTTCAAAGAGAGTTCCACGTCCAGGCTGCGGGCAAAGAAAGTACCCTTTGCGCCGAGGACCAGCGACCCTGGATTGAAAGGATGCTCTACAGTGCCGTAAGGAGAAGTCTTTGTGATTGCTCCGAACTTGGATGTAGGACTATACTGTCCTTTTGTAAGTCCGTAGATGCGGTTGTTGAAAAGAATTACGTTGATGTCTATATTGCGCCTTATTGCGTGAATGAAGTGATTTCCTCCGATAGCCAGGGCATCACCGTCTCCGCAGGCCTGCCATACCGTAAGCCATGGATTGGCCACCTTGATTCCGGTACTGATCGCAGTAGCGCGTCCGTGGATACTGTGGAAACCATAAGTATCCATATAATAAGGAAGGCGTGAAGAGCACCCTATGCCGGATACAACCACGTAGCGCTCTTTGACATAATCCAGAGCCTTGCTAACCTTTGGAAGCGCTCTCTGAAGTGCAGCAAGCACTGCATGGTCTCCGCAACCGGGACACCAGCGAACTTCCTGATCACTCTTGAAATCCTTGAAAGAAAGAACTGCCATATTATTTCTCCTTATTGATTGCAGCAACCAGTTCGCTCACCAGGAACGGCTGGGCTTGGATCTTGTTATACTTGACGATATTGGCCTGAGGGAATCTTGCACGCAGATAATCTGCGAACTGGCCGGAATTGAGCTCGCACACCAGAACCTTTTCGAAAGAGCAAAGCACTTCCTCCGTGTTCTTTGGAAGAGGATTGATATAGTCGAAATGCGCGTATGACACGTCGCCAACCTCTTTGACAGCGCTGAAGATATGTCCATAGGTTCCGCCCCATCCCACTACAAGAAGTTTACCGCTCGCAGGGCCGTCCACTTCAAGTTCCGGTATGAAGTTCTGGATTTTCTGAACTTTGGCGGCTCTCTCCGCAACCATCTGCTCATGGTTCAGAGGATCGGTAGACAGCACTCCGTTATGGTTCTTCTCAAGCCCTCCGACTCTGTGCTCGAAGCCTTTCTGCCCCGGAACAGCCCATTTGCGGACAAACGTTTCAGGGTCTCTTTCGAATGGATGGAAGCGTTCCCCCTCGGCAAGTCCTCCGTGAACGAACGGAGGTTTGATCTCGGGATAATCGGCCATTGACGGAATACGCCAAGGCTCGCTTCCGTTACCCAGGAAGCCCTCGGAAAGGAGTATGACGGGAGTCATATGTTCCAAGGCTATCTTTGCGGCCTGGAATGCAGCGTCAAAGCAATGGGCCGGCGAATGTGATGCTATGACAGGCATAGGGCATTCTCCGTTGCGTCCATATAATGCCATGTTAAGGTCTGTCTGCTCGGTCTTGGTAGGAAGTCCTGTCGAAGGACCGCCCCTCTGCACGTCTACTATCACCAGAGGCAACTCCGTCATCACAGCCAGTCCCATAGCCTCCACCTTGAGGGAAAGGCCAGGCCCCGATGTCGTTGTCACCGCAAGATTGCCGGCATAGGACGCGCCTATCGCCGTACATATTCCAGCAATCTCGTCCTCGGCCTGGAGTGTCTTTGCGCCGAGATTCTTGTGGATTGCAAGTTCCTCGAGTATGCCGGTAGCAGGTGTAATAGGATAAGAACCGCAGAACAGCGGCAGATTCGATTTCTCGGATGCTGCCAGCAGTCCCCAGGCGACAGCCTGATTCCCGGTAATGTTACGGTAAAGACCCGGTTCCAGATCTCCCGAAGGCATAACCGTATAAGTATTAGGGATAGCCTGTATGTTGGATGCGTAGTTGAAACCGTCGTTGAGAACCTTCTTGTTCGGCTCCAGAACTTCCGGATGCTTCTTGGCGAACTTCTTTTCAAGATACTGGTATATATACTCCAGCGGACGGCTGTAAATGTAGCAGGCCATGCCCAGAGTGAACATGTTCTTGCATTTCAGTATGGATTTCTGATCCATTCCGCTGTCCTTGAGGCTCTCCTGTGTGAGAGTGGTGATAGGCGCAACGATCAGAGCCCTGTCCTCCACGTGAAGTTCCTCGAAAGGATTGTCCGTAGTGAACCCCGCTTTCTTCATTCCGGATTCATCGAAGGCATCCTCGTCCACCAGAATCATGGCCGTTGGCTTGCACCATTTTGCGTTGGCCTTGAGAGCTGCCGGATTCATTGCCACCAGAAGGTCGCAATAGTCTCCCGGTGTGGAAACCTTGCCGCTACCTATATGGACCTGGAAGCCGGAAACACCGGAAACCGTTCCGTGAGGGGCACGTATCTCTGCCGGATAATCCGGGAAAGTCGAGAGACCGTTGCCATATATTGCCGACATGTCTGCAAAAAGCGACCCGGTGAGCTGCATACCGTCTCCCGAGTCGCCTGCAAATCTAATGACGACATCCTTGACGTCAATGATTTTATGTTGCATAACTTATTCTGCTATCTGTGCCTGAGCCTGAAGCTCTTCCTGAAGTGATTCGAGAGTTCTGCCTTCGGCAATGTTCAGGATCTTGCGTGCCTCAGGAGTGATGTCGAAACTCTGAGCCGGATCTATATAAAGTGCGGCAGCCTGCTCGAACACATAGATATATCCACCCTTCTTTGCAATTTCCGTGATGGTTTCCTGAGCCTTCTGATAAATAGGAGCCATAAGTTGCTGTTGCTGCTGCTGAAGTTCCTGCTCGATTGACTGGCCGAACTCCTGGATGCGCTGCTGGATCTCCGTCAGTTCCTTCTCCTTGCTCTCACGTATTGCAGTGGTCCAGGAAGAAGCCTTCTGCTGATACTGCTGGTACTTGGTATTGAACTCTTCCACCATTGCCTGATAGGTCTCCTGAGCTTCATTGTTGGAAGCTGTCATAGCGGCACGGGCCTGGTCCATTTCCGGCATAAGTTGAACGAGCTCGGTCAGATTCACGTGAGCGAACTTTGGCTGTGCAAATGCTGAGAATGTAACCAGCGAAGCAACTGCGATCAAAAGAATCTTTTTCATATTGTTGTTAATTAAAATTGTTGTCCTATTACAAAGTGGAACTGGCTTCCACCGTTCTTTGTGTCATCGAATCCATAACCCCAGTCTACACCCAGAAGGCCTACCATAGGAAGGAATATCCTCACACCCACGCCGGCGCTTCTCTTTATCTGGAACGGATTGAACTCCTTGATGCTGCTCCAGCAGTTTCCGCCTTCGAGGAATGCCAGAGCATAGATGGTGGACTGCGGCTGAAGTACTACAGGGTAACGCAACTCTACCGTGAACTTGTCATAGACGTTGCCGGCATAGGCCATACCCTGGCTGTTGTATGCAGACTGCTGGTACGGCGTAAGCGAATAGTTTTCATAACCTCGCAGGGCTATCACCTCGTTTCCGTATGTACTGTAACCAGACATTCCGTCACCGCCGACAAGGAAGCCCTCGAAAGGAGAATAGCCCCACTTCTCGTTATAATATCCGAGATATCCGAACTGTGCCCTGGTCATGAGGATAAGGTCTCCGACAAGTTTCGTATAGGTTGTTCCGGAGAATTTCCACTTGTTGTATTCAATCCACTTGTACCTGTTCTGTGATGACCAGAAGCCGCTTTCATAATTCACGTCACGCCAGTTGTCCACTGCGAACTTGTTGCCGTCTGCATCATAGTCATATTTCCTGAACAGCGAGAACGGCGGGGTCAAAGACAGGGAGAATGAGAATTCGGAACCCTGACGCGGATATATCTGCTGGTCGGACGAGTTCCTGTTCAAACTGAAGGTATAGCTGAAGTTATGTGCCATACCGTCATCGAATATGAATGAACCGGAATACCAGTTGGTAAGCTCATAAGTCTGCCAGCTGAGTCCGTTGTACATCACAAAATAGTTGTCCGGCCATTTCAGACGGTTTCCCAGAGAGGCCGAGAATCCATAGATCTCTATCTGACGGTTGTGGCTCAGGATATTGAAGGCAAGATACGAATCCGTCTGCCTTGTATAGTATGTGGACAGATTAAGCGAGGTAGGTTTCTTGCCGAAGAGCCAAGGTTCCGTGAAACTGGCGGTCAGCGCGGTATAGTATGTTCCGTTGGTCTGGAAACGGAATGCAAGATTCTGCGCGTCTCCGAGCGGTACCGGCCTCCAGGCCGTCTTGTCAAAGAAACGGTGGGTGGAGAAGTTATTGAAACTTACACCCACGGTTGCCACGAAGGTCCTTCCGCCCCAACCTCCGGAGAGTTCCAACTGGCTGGACGGCTTTTCCGTAACGTTATATACCACATCTACGGTGTTCGTGATATTGTTCGGCAATATGGAATAGTTTGCAGGGTCCATTATGGCCTCTGCGTCAAACTGTCCCAAAGATGCTATCTCCCTGATGGAACGTTCGAAATCGGACTGGCTGAACAGATATCCGGGACGTGTGAACACCTGACGGCGGACTACTTTCTCGTTGGTGAGGTCATTGCCGTTTATGATGATGTTGTTGAGAGTGGCCTGCTTGCCCTCCGATATGCGCATTTCCACGTCGACTGAATCTCCCTGGATATTGGTCTCGACAGGAGTCAGGTTCATGAACAGGTAACCGTTGTCCCTGTAAAGCTTGGACACGTCGTACTCGTTCTGCTTGCCGCCTCCGAAAAGACGCTTTTCCATAGATACTATGTCGTAGACGTCACCCTTGTTTATTGCCAGAATCTGGTTCAGGGCATCCGAACTGTAGACCGAATTTCCGGTCCAGCTTATGTCCCTGAAATAGTATTTGCGTCCCTGATCGTACTCCAGGTCTATCGCAAGTTTCTTAGGGCTTACATAGTAGATGCTGTCCCGGACAATCCTGGCGTCACGATATCCCGCCTCGTTGAAGGCGTTGATGGAATTCTTTATGTCGTTGACATATTCCTTAGAATCGAATTTCTTCGAACTGAAGAAGTTGTAAATCTTGTTGGATTTGGTCTTCTTCATCTCCTTGGCTATCTTGAATTCCTTGATATCCTCGTTATATCCCTTGAAATTGATGTCCCTGATCTTCACTTTCTCACCCCTGTCAACCACGAAATTGACGTCGATACCGTTCTTGATACCCTTGACGGGATTCACCTCCGGCTTTACGGTGCAACGCAGATAACCTTTTTCCGCGTAGAACCTCTTGATGACGTCTATGCAGGTACGCTCCGTCGTTTCGGAATAACCGTCTGCGCGACGTACGTGGAGCCTGTCCATAAGTTCCTTCTTCTCACCGGACTTGACCCCGGAGAATGACCAGTTGGCGACTCTCGGACGCTCCTTGATGGTAATCATGAAAAACGCCGAATCGCCATCTGCGCTCAGATGGTCGATACTCATTGCCACGTCCTCGAAGAACTTCTGCAGCCACAACCTCTTGACAATTCCGGATATCTCATCACCGGGAACGGTAACTTCCATACCCTGATTCAGACCTGTAAGCTGTATTATCTGGTCTTTGCTGAAATACTCGTTTCCGGAAACTTCCACCCCGCCAACCAGATAGGTTTTGGGATTGTTATAGTCAACCACAACACCGTTCTCCTGCGCAAAGCAAAGCACGGAGGATACAGAAATCACCAAGGTTGCTATCAGTTGTCTGAGTTTCATATTGTATACAAGAACGCAAATATAAGGGAATTATTTGACTTTTCCGAAACGTCTGTCCCTAGAGGCGTATTCCCTTATGGTTCCGGCGAACTCTTCCTTTCTAAAATCAGGCCAAAGTGTATCGGTAAAAACAAATTCCGTATAGGCGCACTGCCAGAGCATATAATTGCTCAGTCTCTGCTCTCCCGAAGTACGTATCAGAAGATCGGGATCGGGAATACCTGCCGTTACCAGATATTTCTCTATGTCGTCGTCCCCTGCAGCCTTCATCCTGCGAGCAGCCTGGGCTATGTCCCATTTACCGCTATAGCTCAGGAAAAGAATCATCGTAAGCGCGGAATTGCCCGCCGTTGCTTCCATCATGCGGTCAATCGTGGTGTTCAGAGAATCCGACAGCCTGTCCCTGTTGCCCAGAACGACGAACCTCACGCCGTTTTTCTGAAACTTCTCATACTCCCCTTCCATACATTTGCCCATCAGCTTCATCAGGGTGTCCACCTCGGCCTGTGGACGGGCCCAGTTCTCTTCCGAAAAGGCGAACAGGGACAGATACTTTATCCCCCATTCCACGCAGGCCTCGGTCACGGCGCGCACGCTCTCGACACCTTCGAAGTGCCCGAAGACTCTGTCTTTTCCACGTTCTTTGGCCCATCGGCCGTTACCGTCCATGATGATGGACACGTGCCGGGGTATCTTCACGAAATCTTCCATATCATTTTGCATTTCGGATGTCCTCGCCCCAGAAGAGCTTTCCGCTCAGCGCCTCAATGAAACCGGACTTGCCGGCATTGAGGATCTTGAGGGCATCGGGGACAGATCTTACCCCTACCCTTACCGATGCGGGAACCATCATACGGGACGTGTCGGCGGAAAGCGCCACCATCGAATCGCGGGATTTGAAACTTATTTCCACCTCCGACGATTCCGGGACGACAAGCGGCCTCACGTTCAGGTTATGCGGTGCAATAGGGGTTATTATCAACACTTTGGAGTCTGGCAAACAGATTGGTCCTCCGGCGCTCAGGGAATATGCGGTAGATCCGGAACTGGTAGAGACCAGCAGACCGTCCGCCCAGTAGGTAGGCAGAGGTTGCCCGTCCAGACAGACGTCGATCCCGAGGATGCCGGTACCGACGCGGGTCACGGACACCTCGTTCAGGGCAATCAGCGGTTGTTCCTTGCCATATACGGCCGACAGCATGGTCCTCGCCTCAACACGGCCCCCGCCCTGCAGAAGCAGCTGTGCCACAGATCCCGGCTTGATGTCGGAAAGGAAACCAAGCCTTCCGCGGTTCACGCCCAGAACAGGGACGCCTGTCATTGCCGCTATGTGGGATGCGGACAGGAAGGTTCCGTCCCCTCCGATGGAGACAAGGACATCCGTTCCCGGAGCAAGGCCTGCCTGCGGCATCACCTCGTAACAGTCGCACCCCCCTGCCCTGAGGGAGGAAAACATTTCCTCTATCGAAGGATCCTGAAGATCGCAGGGATTCTTTGTATAATAAGCCAGTTTCATTATCGAACCTCAAATTTAGCACTTTTTATCCAATTTTAGTTAATTTTGTGCGTTATGACCAAGCTGTCGGTGAATATCAACAAAATCGCGACCATCCGCAACGCCCGCGGAGGGAATGTCCCCGACGTGTTCAAGGCCGCTTTGGATTGCGAAAGATACGGAGCTCAGGGCATAACGGTGCATCCTCGCCCGGATGAAAGGCATATCCGCTATTCGGACGTGCGCGAGATACGCTCCGCCCTTACAACCGAATTCAACATAGAGGGCAACCCTACCGGGAGTTTCATAGCCCTGGTGAGCGAGGTGAGGCCGGACCAGGTGACTCTGGTTCCGGATGCCCACGATGCAATAACATCCAACTGCGGATGGGATACCATCAAGTACAGGTACTTCCTTTCGGACATTTGCAAGACTTTCTCTTCCAAGGGTATACGCACATCGATATTCATAGACCCGGATCCGGCCATGGCCAGGGGCGCCGCCCTTTGCGGAGCCGACAGGGTCGAACTGTATACGGCATCTTATGCGCTCCAGTACCCCGAGGATCCGGCGAAGGCGATCGAGCCATACGCAAGAACCGCCGCGGAGGCCTTCGAATGCGGGCTCGGTGTAAACGCAGGCCACGACCTCAATCTGGAGAACCTGGCATACCTTGTGCATAACATCCCGCTGCTTGATGAGGTTTCCATAGGCCACGCGCTCATAAGCGACGCCCTGTATTTCGGACTCAAGGACACAATAGGAGCTTACTTGGCAGAGATTCGGAAAAAATGATTACTTTTGCATTTCGCGTGACGTGAAATAATTAAAAAAATAAACATAGTATGAAAAAAACACCTCTCATTCTCAGCATCTGCGCCCTCGCAGGCGTCGTAGTACTTGCAATTCTGATGATAGCCACCAGCCCTAAGGGCAGGAAAGCCGCTGCTGAGGGAACAGAAGGAGCCGCACAGGCAGGTTCCATCGTCTATTTCAACATTGACAGAGTCCTCGAAGAATATGATATGGCCAATGACCTGCGCTCTGTGGTTCAGACCAAGATAGAGAGCATCAACCAGGAAGTCAACCGCCGCGGAAACAAGCTTGACAAGGATATCAAGGCTTTCCAGGACAAGATTGACAAGGGTCTCCTTACCAGAAGCGTGGCAGAGGTTCAGAGCCAGAAACTCCAGCAGCAGCAGAACGATTTCCAGAACTATGCCGCTCAGAAGCAGCAGGAAATAGGCGAGGAGCAGGCTGTAATGATGAACCAGATTGCAGACGCAATCAAGACTTTCGTCGATGAATACAACGCCGAGAAGCAGTATGCAATGATTCTTTCCGTTTCCGGAGACATTCTGCCTTCACCTGTAGTATGCGCAGATGAAACCCTGGACATCACCGACGAGATTCTCACAGGTCTCAACGAGGCATACGTCAAGGAAAAATCCAAAAACTAATAGGCGTTGAAGCGCCTGAACTTCATACTGGCTGTTGCATTGGGCCTGGCATCTGTGGACGCCTCGGCCCAATGGTACATTTTCCCCGGCTTCTCGAAACAGAAAGCGGACACCGTTTCCGTCAAGGTGAAGCAACCGGTAGACACAAGCATAGCTGTTCCCGTCACCGTTCTTGAAGCTGTGGAGGAAGAACTTTCTGCGGAGCCTTCCGAGGAATCTGCAGTAGAAGAAAACGGATTCATTGTAGACATACCTCAGACCGTAAGGGTGGGATTGCTGCTTCCTTTCGAATCCAAGGGAAAGATAAATTCCTCGATGATGGATTTCTATTGCGGAGCCCTCCTGGCAGCAAGGGATCTGGGCAAGGAGGGAATAGACCTCTCTCTTAACGTCTATGACTGCTCTCCCGGAAAACCGGGCATATCCGACTGGGATTTCAACGGCACGGACGTTCTGATAGGGCCGGTATCTTTCCCGGACCTCGCCAACCAGATAGACTTGCATCCGGAAGGGAAATTCTTCATCTCCCCTCTTGATGCCCAGACGATGCAGCTCGTTGCCGGGCATCCGGTAATACAGGCATCCGCCGGGCAGGATATCCAGATAACGGAAATGCTCGGATGGCTGGAGCAGGATCTGCAGTCCTCTGACAAAGTGGTTGTCGTAGAGGAAAGCGGTGCCGCCAGAACCGATTTTTCAAAGAAGGTATTCGACGGACTCGACAGTCTTGGCATTTCCTATGACAGGCTGACTTACGGTATTCTCCAGGGCCTGAGAATCGGCGGGGAATTCATAAGCAAGAGCAGCAGTCTGGGGGTAACCAGATTCCTCATCGCCTCTGAAAACGAATCCTTTGTCGGCGATGCCGTGCGCAACATAGCGCTTCTGCAGCACAAGGGCCGCCAGGTAACCCTGTACGGAACTTCCAAACTCCGTTCATACCAGTCCATAGAGACCGATGACTTCCACGCTGTGGGACTTAGGCTTGCCGCTACTTTCCATACGGATTATTCGGAACCGGATGTCAAGACTTTCGTCCTGTCATACAGGTCCCTGTTCAATTCGGAACCGGGCTCTTTCGCATTCAGCGGATATGACGTGACAAGGTTTTTCACCTCGTTGTGCGCAAAGGTAGGCAGGAACTGGGGGCAGGTCATCGACGAATACTATGGCCGGGGGCTCTATTCCGACTTCTTCTTCGAGCGTCCCGAGGGCTATACCGGAGCATACAGTTCTGCCGTAAGGCATCTGGTATACAATCCTGATTACACAATAACTTTGACCAATTGATATGGAGAGAGTCAGACTTCTCATCATAGGCGGAGGCCCTGCCGGTTACACCGCGGCCATATATGCTGCCCGCGCAGCACTGTCTCCTGTGCTGGTGGAAGGAAACGAGCCCGGAGGCCAGTTGACCACGACCACGATAATAGAGAATTATCCCGGATTCAAGGATGGGGTTGATGCCAATATCCTCATGGATGCCATGAAGAACCAGGCCTTGAGGCTTGGCGCCGACATACGCCGTGGTGTTGTTGTCCGGACCGATCTGGGTTCCCGCCCGTTCGCCGTCACACTGCAGGACGGAAGCGAACTCTCCGCCGATGCACTGATAATTGCGACGGGAGCCACCGCACAATATCTGGGGCTCGAATCAGAGAGCCGTTTCAAGGGGATGGGTGTTTCCGCCTGCGCCACCTGCGACGGTTTCTTCTACCGCAAGAAGGATGTTGCCGTTGTGGGCGGAGGAGACACCGCCTGCGCGGAAGCCGTCTACCTTGCCGGACTGTGCCGGAAAGTTTATATGATTGTACGCCGGGACGTGTTCAGGGCATCCGCAGCATCCCAGCAGCAGGTTTTCGACTGCCCTAACATAGAGATTCTTTGGAACTGCAATACCCGGGAAGTGCTTGGGGATTCCAACGGAGTCACCGGGGCACGACTCGTCCGCAAAGATGGCGAGGTTTTTGATATAGCAATAGACGGATTCTTCGTTGCCATCGGGCATCATCCGGTGTCGGAGCTGTTCTCCCAGTGGGTGGAGACGGATTCCCAGGGATACATTGTCACGGATGGGGCAAGTTCCAGAACAAACATTCCCGGAGTCTTTGCAGCCGGAGACGTACAGGATCCGGTATACCGCCAGGCCATAAATGCTGCGGCATCGGGCTGCAGGGCCGCTTTGGACGCTGAAAAATTTTTAAAGAAATGAAAAGGAACCTGATAGTTGCAGTTACGGCGCTGCTGGCGCTCTGCTCCTGCAAGACCCAGTACGAAATTCTGTTGGAAAGCAATGATGTGGACAGCAAATACAATGCTGCCCTCCAGTATTTCGACACCGGTAAATACCAGAAAGCCGCCCAGTTGTTCGAGTCTATGGTACTTCTGACTTCCGGAATGGAGAAAGACGACACCGTACAATACTACTGGGGACTTAGCAACTACAAGTTCAAGGATTATCTGACGGCCCAGACCAACTTCGAGAAATTCGTGGAGAGTTATCCCCGCAGTCCTTTCACCGACATGGCCAGGTTCTATATATTGGACTGCATGTTCAGAGGGACTTACCGCTACGAACTGGACCAGACCCCTACATACAAGACTATCACGGCCATCAACCAGTACATCATCGACTATCCAGGAACCGACAAACTGGACATATGCCACAAGATGCTGGACGAACTTGGGGAAAGGCTTGACAGAAAAGCCTTCGAGAATGCGCGCCTGTACTATAAGATGGAGGATTACAAGGCGGCCAGAGTGGCGTTGAAGAACGTTCTCAAGGATGATTCCGACAACATCTACCGCGAGCAGATACTCTACTACACCGCAATGTCCGCATACAAATATGCCGACATGTCCATCCAGGAAAAGAAGCACGAACGTTTTCTCCAGTTCCAGGACGACTATCTGAATTTCATAGGGGAATATCCCGAATCCTCATACAGGGCGGAACTTGACCGCCTGTACCGCAAGGCAAAGGAACTCTGATTACAATTCCTTGCGCCAGCGGGCAAGAGGGATACCGAGTTGCGAGCGATATTTGGCAATGGTGCGGCGAGCAAGCTTATAACCACGCCTGCCCATCTCTTCTACAAGCTGCTCATCCGTGAGCGGCTTTTTCTTATCCTCCGAATCCACGCACTCCTGAAGAGCCTTCTTGAGTTCCCGGGTCGATATTTCGTCGCCGTCGCTGTTCTCCATTCCTTCCGAGAAGAAATATTTCAAAGGGAAGATGCCGAAATGGGTCTCAATGTACTTGCTGTTCACCACACGTGATATGGTGGAAATGTCAAAACCAGTTGTCGCGGCAATGTCCTTGAGTACCATAGGCTTGAGGCTGGATTCGTCTCCGTCCAGAAAATAATCGTACTGGTAGTCGAGTATCGCCTGCATGGTCTTGGACAAGGTGTTGTGACGCTGCTTTAGAGCCTCTATGAACCATTTGGCCGAATCTAGTTTCTGTTTCACGAATGCGGCCGCCTCTTTCTGCTCACGCTCAGAAGCGCCCTGTGAATTCAGAAGAAGGTCCGCATATTTGCGGTTGACCCTGAGTTCGGGAATATTGAACCGAGGCATAGTGAAGGACAGGTTTCCGTCATTGTCTTCAAGGACGAAGTCCGGCACTATCTGCTGAGCCTGGTCGGTATAACTGTCGTCGACCTGGCCTCCGGGATAAGGATTCAGCCTGACTATCCTTGCCATTGCCGCTTTCAGTTCCTCCTGAGTCAGGGACAAACGGCTCATAATCTTCTGGAAATGCTTGTTGGAAAACTCGTCGAATTCCTTTTCAAGTATCCTTTCCGCGTTCCTTACGTCCGGACTCTGCTTCAGGGCTCTAAGCTGCAGAAGCAGACATTCCCTCAAATCCCTTGCCCCTACACCTACCGGCTCGAACTCCTGAATCACCCCCAGCATTTCTTCCACCTGCTCCCTGCTTGTCTGAACTCCAGCACGGAATGCCATATCATCGACAAGCGAATCAAGGTCGCGTCTGAGGTAGCCGCTTTCGTCCAGGCTGCCGATTATGAACAGGGCCACGCTGCGCTCCTGGTCGGAAAGGTCCCGGAAACCCAATTGATTTTCAAGGCTCTGTGTGAAACTCTCGTGAACGGAAAAGGTGTTGTATTCCGGACGGGGATCCTTGCCCCAGTTGTTCACCTTGAGCCTGTAGGAAGGAATGCTGTCCTCGTTCTCACGGATCTGCTCCATCGAGATATCCTTCTGATCGTCGTCCCTGGCACCCGGATCCGGAGTGTCATCCAGAACTGGGTTCTCCTCCAACTCGGCACGGACTCTCTGCTCCAGATCCTGAACAGGCAATTCGATAAGTTTGATTGTCTGTATCTGAAGAGGAGACAGCTTCTGAGTCTGCTTGAGTTCGAGTCCCTGTTTGAGCATTACAATTCCTCGATTTTTCTAAGTACCCTTACGGTATCAACCGTGTAGGATTTCGGGTCGAGCGCCGGAAAGCGTAACTTTTCCCTCACTACAAAAGCCGTAGGGAAATCATTTACTATTACCCTCAGGGCCACATTGGCCTCTGATTTTGTACGGAAGTCCCCCACCGTCACCTTGAAAAAAGGATTGGCGAACGAACGGTATACGCTGTATCCCGGATAGAGCGTGCGGAATCTTGCCGCTTCGGATTCCGATGCCGAACGGGAATTCTGCTTGTTGTCGAAGAATATCCTGATTCTGTATCCGTTGACGGTCCTGCCCTGATTCCTGCCGATGTATGCGGCAAGCGAATCCCTCAACGCAGGAGACTGATTTACAGTCACGTTCCCGGGCATTGCAGAAAACACAGTCCTTCCCTGCAGGCTCTCATCGACCGCAGACATAGGCGTATATACCAGAGAATCCGCCCATTCATAACCTTCCGGAGCAATGGAACGGGTCTGGGCACAAACACAGGAACAGATTGCGCCTGCAATAAGTATACTTGCGAGTTTCTTCATATCAGAACTTGTCTTTCAATTCTTCAAGCTTTACGTCTCTATATTCAATAGTCTTGCCAATCCCGCCACGAATCGTGAGTTTTGCATCAATATCTGCAGTAACTGCTTCCATACCACCGTCTTTGAGAGCTCCGATCATTGACAGGACATTGATTCCGGGAACTAGTGTTCCCTTGACAGGGACTCTGTATACCGAGTCCTTCTTTGCGGCAACCGGAACGTCCGACGTGCTCAGATGAACTATTTCACGACCGTCTGCCTTGATTGTCGCAAAAGCGGTGTCAAGCCTGAAGGCCGGAGCAGGATTGGAAACTCCCACCAGCGCGACGAAGTTGACGGTCCTGCTGCTTTCAAGGTTGAACGACTCTATGTCAAAAGACGACAGCTTTATCTCTTTGTATCTGGAAACCGAGCATCCGCCGAATACCGTGGCAAGCGCTGCAAGCACCGTAATTATGTATACAAGCCTTTTCATACCGGGAACAAATATAGCAAAAATCTGACTATCTTTGTGACGCAATGAAGAAGGTATACATAGAGACATATGGCTGCCAGATGAACGTCAACGACACCGAAGTCGTGTTCTCGATACTTGGCGCCAACGGGTATGAGCGTACGGAGGACATCTCTCTGGCGGATGTGATTATGGCGAACACCTGTTCGGTAAGGGACAATGCCGAGCAGCGCATCTGGGGCCGCGTGGAGCAGTTCTGCCTGCAGCGCAGGAACCGCAAGGTAGTGATCGGCATCATGGGATGCATGGCGGAGCGCCTCAAGGACGCCCTGCTGGATTCCGGCAAGGTGGACGTGGTCGCCGGCCCGGATTCCTACCGTAGCCTTCCTTCTTTGCTGGAAGCCGCCTTCGACGGACATCCTCAGATAAACGTGGAGCTCTCCCGCGAGGAAACTTATGCAGACATTTCACCTGTCCGCATAGACAAGAACGGGGTAAGCGCCTTCATATCCATAATGAGGGGCTGCAACAACGTATGTTCATACTGCGTAGTGCCGTTCACACGTGGCGCCGAGCGCAGCAGGGATGCATCCACGATAGTGCGGGAGGCCTGCGATTGCTCGCAGAAAGGATACAAAGAGGTCACTCTGCTCGGCCAGAACGTGGATTCCTACAATTGCAACGGTGTCACTTTCGCGCAGCTGCTGGAAATGGTCGCCCGGGTGGATCCGCGGATGAGGGTGCGTTTCTCGACATCCAACCCCCAGGACATATCGGACGAAGTGCTTTACACGATGGCAAAATATCCGAACATCTGCAAGCATATCCATCTTCCGGTACAGTCCGGATCGGACAGGATGCTTGAGAAGATGCGCCGCCGCTATACCAGGGAATGGTACCTGCAGAGGGTGGCAAAGATACGGGAGGTACTTCCCGGCTGCGGCCTTACCACGGATGTGATAGCAGGTTTCTGTTCCGAGACCGAGGAAGACCATCGGGACACTCTTAGCCTGTTCGAACAGGTAGGGTTCGACACTGCGTTCATGTTCTATTATTCCGAGCGTCCGGGAACCCTGGCCGCCCGCAAGTACCCGGACGACGTGGATATCGAGACCAAGACCCGCCGTCTGAACGAGATTATAGAACTTCAGTGCCGCAAAAGCCTCGAGAGCTACCGTGCGGACATAGGGAAAGAGTTCGAGGTCCTGGTCGAGGGGCCTTCGAAAAAGGGTGACGGACAGCTGTGCGGCCGGGCATCCAACAACAAGATGTGCGTCTGGGCGGACAATACCCACAAGGCCGGAGACTACGTCACCGTCAAAGTGACGGACTGCACCTCCGCCACACTCATCTGCGAGGAAATCCGCTGATCCTTACAGTTTTTCGCCGAAGCACAGATCACCGGCATCACCCAGACCGGGAACGATGTAGAACTTCGAATTGAGTTCCGCATCTATTGTCGCAACCCAGAGCGTAACGTCATCGGAGAGTTCCTTCTGAAGGTTCTCGATTGCCTTGGCGCTTGCAATAGGGCAAACAAGGCACAAGCGGGCAGGTTCTCCGCCCTTTTCCTTCAACACCCTGATCCCGTCAAGCAGGGAAGTCCCGGTTGCAAGCATAGTGTCTGCCAGAATGACAGTCTTGCCTGCAAGCGGAGGTGTAGCGCAATAGCTGGTGAATACCTGGATGTTCTGGTCTTTGTCGTATGCACGATATGCGGTTATGAATGCGCTGTCCGCATTGTCGAAAACGCTCAGGACACCCTGCTGCAAAGGAAGGCCGGCCCTGAGGATGGTGGTGACCACCACCTGATCCGTTGGAACCTCGATCCGTGCCACTCCGAGAGGCGTGTTCACCGAGATTTGTCCGTGTCCCAGGGTTTTGCTGACCTCATACCCGAAAATTTGCCCCAGTCTGTGGAGATTGTCGCGGAATTTGGCTCTGTCTTTCTGGATTTCCTTGTCGCGCAGCTGTGCTACGATGCTGTTGAGAATAGAACTGTTCTCACCTAGGTTGATGACTTTCATTGGATTTCGAATTGGTATTCGAAAAACAAAAGTAGCACTTTTTTCCGATATCCGTTGTCCCGGCTGTTCAAAAAGAAGGAAAGTGCGCCTCAGGCATCCAGAAGCGATTCCGCATTGGCAACAGCCGCTGCCGTAATCGTGGATCCGCTCAACAGCCTGGCGATTTCCTGTACCCTGCCCTGCCTGTCCAGTAGACGTATCCCGGAAACGCTGCGCTCTCCGTCAAATTCCTTGGAAACGAGATAATGCGCCTTTCCTTTGGCGGCAACCTGAGGGAGGTGCGTTATGGAGAACACCTGCATATTGCTGCCCATAGAGCAGATCATCGAGCCCATCTTGTCTGCCACGCTGCCGGACACTCCGGTGTCTATTTCATCGAAGACGAGCGTAGGCATACCATGGAAACGAGCCATCATCTCTTTGAGGCACAGCATTATACGGGATATTTCACCACCCGATGCACATTTGGCCACATCTACCGGAACCGTACCGTTGGACGAGAACCTGAAAAGCACTCCGTCCTCCCCCGACGGGCCTTCCGGAGCCTGGGTGATGTCCACACGGAAATCACCCCTTTCAAGTTCCAGGTACTTCAGGGACTTTACTATTTCCGAAGCAAATGCCGGTGCCGCCTTCAGACGTGAATCGTGAAGGGCTGCACAGAACCCGGAATATTCTTTCCGGGCCGCTCCTATAAGCGAATCGAGTTCCTCCAGCCTCTCCTGCATGTCCGCAGTGCCTCCTGCCTCGGATGACAGTGAATCACGCAGTGCAATGAGTTCCCCTACATCGCTGCAATTGTGCCTGCGCAGAAGGGAATATATCTCCGACATCCGGTCCTCGACGGCTTCCAGCCTGTTCTGTGAAAGATTCACCCCGGAATCCAGGTCAGCTATTGTCTGCGAAATGTCTTCCAGTTCGATTCTGGATGATTCCATCCTATCGCAAAGTTCTTCTGCGCCGGGAACAAAACCCGTAACTTTCCGAAGATACTTCAGCGACTCGCGCAGAGACTCGCATATCCCCTGCCCGTCCACGGGCGAGAAAAGTTCCCCGGCAGCGGCCAGGCTCTCTTTGATAAGTTCCGCATTGGCAAGCTGCTTCTGCTCTTCTTCCAGTTCTTCCAGTTCGCCGGGGCGCAGATTCGCCGCCTTGAGGGTGGAAAGCACCGCCAGGTTGTATTCGCTCTGTTCCGAGATGGACTTCAGCCTCGAGGAAAGGGTCTCCCTCTCCCTGCACAGTTCGCCCAGACTCTGCCAGGAACTGCGGCACTGCTCCAGAAGACCGGCATTCCCGCAGAAATTATCCAGAATTCCCAGCTGGAACCTATGGTCTGTGAGCAACAGGCTCTGATGCTGGGAATGTATGTCTATCAGACGTGAAGACAGTTCTCCAAGCACCTGCACGCTTACCGGAGAATCGTTCACGAAGCAACGCGAACGCCCGGATATGTTCACCGTCCTGCGGATAATGATATGATTGCCATCCTTTTCTATGTCATTCCCGGCCAGAATGGCATCTATTTCGGGAGTGGGACCGTCCGTGTCGAATTCCGCCTCCACCACGCAACTGTCCTGTCCCTGGCTTATGGATGCGGCATCCGCCTTGCATCCGCCAAGCAACGACAAAGCGCCGAGAAGAATCGACTTCCCGGCCCCTGTCTGACCTGTTATTATTACCAGTCCCCTGGGAAATTCAACGTCCAGGGTATCGATCAGGACATAATTGCGTATGTGCAGCCTAGAGAGCATCGTCGCTCTGGGCCACTCTGTAGAAGAGTTCCTTGTTTTCGAACTCGCTGATGGCTACGAGTGACGGCTTTGGCTGACGCTCATAGTACTTTGAGATCTCGATCTGTTCCTTGTTTTCAAAGACTTCCTCCATAGTGTCGCGCTCTCCGCGGAAGTCCTCGAGTTTCTTGTTGAGTTCCTTCTTCTCGGCAAGTGCTATCTGGTTTGCTCTCTTGGAGAG
This sequence comes from Bacteroidales bacterium, assembly GCA_024401805.1. Lineage (GTDB taxonomy): Bacteria > Bacteroidota > Bacteroidia > Bacteroidales > UBA932 > Cryptobacteroides. Next base: position 449 of record JAKSKG010000012.1, on the reverse strand, counting down.
TATCACTACCGATTCATAAATGTTGCCCGTAGGCTCGGCAAGGTTCTTGACGTCCCTTGTAATAGTGTTGATAGGTATTTTCTTTTCCATATCATTTGTACGGGACCACGAGCAGGGAAAGTTTCATTATTTTTTTATTAGATTTGCTTCATAGATCATTTGTACAGATGATATGAAAATAACTGAACTTGAACTTTATGAACGTCCCAGGGAGAAGATGCTGTCACTTGGGGCGGCCGGACTGAGCAATGGCGAACTTCTGGCCATTCTGCTGCGCACAGGTTGCGGAAACCGCAACGCCCTGGACCTGGGACGCGAATTGCTTGCCGAGTGCGGGGGAACTCTTGAAGGTCTTTTCAGAACCTCTGCAGAAAAATTATGCCGTATTCCCGGAATAGGGCCCCTCAAGGCTTCTTCCGTACTGGCAGCCCTGGAACTTGGAAAACGTT
>JAKSKG010000011.1 GCA_024401805.1 Bacteroidales bacterium | reverse complement strand
CCGGTGGGAGAAAGTGGAAAAAAATCCGTATATTTGCGATTGCGTATAAGAAAATATGGTCACTTTCATCGGCAAATATCCATCCAAGGTAGACGACAAGGGTCGTCTGGTCTTCCCTGCCAAGTTCAAGGGGATGGTTGCACCCGGTGGTGACCTGAGGTTTGTAATCAAAAAAAGTCTATACAGCGACTGTCTGGAAATGTGGTCCTATGAAGAATGGGAGAAAGAATCGGACAGGATACGCGAAGGACTGGATTTCTTCAACCCGCAGCACGAACAGTTCTGGCGTGAATATATGAGGGACTGTGACGTTGTGGAGCCGGACGCCAAACTCGGGCGTATCTCAATCTCAAGATATCTTCTTGACGCAATCGGTGTTAACAAGGAAGTGGTTTTCTTTGGCATCAACTTCAAGATAGAAATCTGGGCCGCAGAGAAATTCGAGAGCAGTAAAGTTTCTAAAGAAGATTACGTTGCCATTGCAAAAAGCCTCTCTCGCAAATAGAGAAGGACAGCAATGAGCGAGTACCACAACCCCGTATTACTAAAGGAAAGCGTCGACGCCCTGGTACAGAACCCGGACGGAATCTACGCAGACGCCACATTCGGCGGCGGAGGCCACAGCCGTGAAATCCTTTCACGCCTGAGCCCAGAGGGTCGCCTAATAAGTTTTGACCGCGATCAGGACGCCCTGGCAAACGCCATCGACGACCCTCGCGCAAAACTCATACACAACAATTTCAGATTCATACACAACTACTCCCTTCTGGAGGCTGCAGAAGGGTTGGACGGCATCCTGGCAGATCTGGGAGTGTCGTCACATCAGTTCGATACGGCGGACAGGGGATTCTCCTTCCGCTATGACGCACCGCTCGATATGCGAATGAACGTGCAGGGAACAACGACCGCAGCCGACATTGTCAATTCTTATACGCAAGAAGAATTGGAAAAGATTCTCAAAATCTATGGAGAGGTGGACAACGCCCGCAGGATGGCCCAACTTATTGTTGCCGCCCGCGCCAAGGCAGCCATTTCCACCACTGCAGACCTCGACAATGCAATTGCGGCCGCCCTGCCGTCTTTCGCCGAGCATAAAGTGCTGGCCAAAGTTTATCAGGCCTTGAGAATCGAGGTGAACGCAGAGATGCGCTCCCTTGAAAAATTCCTTTCCGGAGCTGCAAAGGCGTTGCGCCCGGGAGGTCTTCTGGTAGTGATAACCTACCACTCCCTGGAAGACAGGATGGTCAAGAACTTCATCAAGGCAGGCAACGTCCAGGGAGACATAGTGACCGATATCTACGGACGCTCCGACTCCCCTCTCGAAGCCGTGAACCGCAAGCCTATTCTGCCGGACGAACAGGAAATAGGAGAAAACACCCGCGCAAGAAGCGCGAAATTAAGGATAGCAAGGAAGAAATGAAACTCTCGTTTGCAAAAATATGGACCTTGATAAAGAACAGTTTCAAAGCTGTTCTCAAGGGAGAGTTTCTGTTCAGGCTCAACACACAGAACTACTTCATCCATATTGTGTATACCTTCTTCCTGTTCGCGCTGATAATTTGGATGAGCCTGAAAATCGACAATGCAATGCTCAGGGTCGAGAAAAACAACCGGGAGATAGAAGAACTTGAAATCGTCAATTCACAGAAAACATTCGAACTGGTCCAGGTGTCGAAACGCTCTGCTGTCAAAGACAGGCTCAAGAAGATGAAATCCACCGTAACGGAAAATGAAAAACCGGCATACAAGATAGACAAATGAGGAAAAAGGCTGTCATAAAGACTCGCAAGAAGAGAGACCGCATCAGTGTGATACTGTACGTTCTCTATCTTGTCATGCTTATCGGGTCCACCTGCCTGATAGGCAAGCTGGTCTATCTTCAGGCCTGGTTCAAACCGGACCCTAGGATAAAAGCCGCCCTTACCCCTCAGAGCACCAGAATAGTCACACAACCTGTGCGCGGGAACATCTATGACTGCAAAGGGAAGCTACTTGCAATGTCCTGCCCTAATTACATACTCCATATGGACTGCACCGTCCAGAAAAGCAACTACGAACATATGAAAGACAGGGAAAAGGGTATGCGTCTGGAGAACGAATGGAGGGCAAAGGCAATGGACCTGAGTGTGGAACTTGCAAAGGTTTTCCCTGAAAAGAAGGCCCGGGACTATTACAAGATGATAATCAACGGTCGTGAAAAAGGGTCCAAATACCTTGCGATAGGCACTCCGGTAGACAGAAAGACACGCAACCGCATCATCGAGTTCCCTCTCTGGAACGAAGGCGCATACAAGGGCGGGCTTATCATCGAGAACGACAACATCCGCGTATATCCTTACGAAAAACTGGCGCGAAGGACCATAGGATTCGTACGCAGCAACAAGAGCGGAGTCAGCAACACCCACATAGGGCTGGAAGGCCACTACGACAAATATCTCCACGGTCAGGAAGGGATAGAATGGCAGCGGCTTACAGATAACGGCAAGGTCAGGGATTACGACAGCACATACTGCACCGTGGTGGACGGACAGGACCTGTACACAACTCTGGACATAGACTATCAGGAAATCGCCGACAAGGCCCTGAGGAAGGGTATCGAGAACGAACCGGACGTAGAAGGAGGATGCCTGGTGCTGATGGATGTCAAGACCGGAGCCATTCGTGCAATGGTAAACCTTACCAGGGACAACGGAGGCAGAGGACGGTTCGAGGAAATAAGCAACATGGCGATAGGCCGCAAGGCGGAGCCGGGCTCGGTCTTCAAGACTGTGACACTTATGACCCTGCTCGAGGACGGCAAGATAAGCAGCCTCGACCAGACCATCCCTACAAATCACGGCAAGGTGGAAGGAGCCAAGATTCCTGTAGACGCTCATATCCAGCAATACGAAGTTCAGAACCACACAAACAGAATCAGCATCCTGAAAGGATTCGAGATGTCATCCAACTACGTGTTCGCCACCCTCGCCCTTCAGAACTATGTGAACGAACCGGAAAGATTCCTGTCATACATCAACAAGTACCACCTCAACGAAACTCCGGATTTCGATCTGGACGGATGGCGTACTCCTACAATACCTACACCTCAGACCAGATACTGGACAAACGCAGACCTGGCGGCAATCGCTTACGGATACAGCACCCAGGAGACCCCTCTCCACATCCTGATGTTCTACAATGCCATTGCCAACAAGGGCGTGATGATGAAACCATACATAGTCGGAGAACCTGTTAAAATGGATGCAATCTGTTCCGAGCAGACAGCAAAGACTCTCACCAGAGCCCTGCAGGGCGTTACCAACGAAGGAACGGCAAAGGCCCTCAAAGACGCCAGAAGCAATGTCGCAGGAAAGACAGGAACATCATTCGCAACTTTTGACAACGGAAAATACCAGGACGAGCACGGTAGACGCAAGTATCTGGGCACCTTCGCAGGATTCTTCCCTGCGGAAGACCCGCAGTACAGCGTAATATGCTCGATATATTCCAAAGCCACCACAAAGAGTTTCCAGGGAGGAGGAATCCCGGCAGTTGCCGTCAAATCCCTTGTAGACCAGATATACAACATCGACCCTTACGGACAGATCAGGATAACGAAATGAAACTTGGAAAGATAATAGAGAACACAGGTGCTGTCATCCTTCACGGCAAGGAGGACATGGAAATCAGTTCAATATGCAATGACTCCCGCAAAGTCACTGCAGGCAGCCTGTTCATCGCCGTCAAGGGATTCGCTTCCGACGGTCACGAGTATGTTGATTCCGCGATGGCCGGCGGTGCCGCTGCAGCCGTATCTGCAGACAGGAAGGCACTCGCCCTGATTGCCTGCAATTTCTACGACAATCCTAGCCGCAAGCTCAAACTGGTCGGAATCACCGGAACCAATGGGAAGACTACCACCGTTACCCTGCTGTACAAGCTGTTCCGTTCCCTTGGATACGAATGCGGATTACTGTCAACGATAGCCAACTATGTCGGGAGCCGCAGATTGGAAACCGCCAACACGACGGCAGACCCTATTACCATCAACTCGCTGATGAGCCAGATGGTCGCAGCCGGTTGCGAGTATTGCTTCATGGAAGTGAGTTCCATAGGCGTGGAGCAGGAAAGGGTTGCCGGACTCGATTTCAACGTAGGAATATTCTCGAACCTCACTCACGACCATCTTGACTATCACAAGACCTTTGCAGAATATCTCAGGTGCAAGAAACTGTTCTTCGACAACCTGGGGGCCCACGCCTGGGCAATAACCAATGCCGATGACAAAAACGGACTCGTTATGGTCCAGAACACCAGGGCGAAGATAGTCACATACTCCTGCCGTGCCGCAGCAGACCATTGCGGACGCATAATGGAGGAGAGTTTCCAGGGAATGCAGCTGCGGATAGACGGGTCCGAGGTCTGGACCAGACTTGTAGGATCCTACAACGCATACAACATAATGGCAATATACTGTGCCGCCGTAGCTCTCGGGACGCCAAAGGAGGAAGCCCTTCTTGCTCTGTCCGGACTGGAATCGGCTCCCGGCAGATTCGAGGTGCTCGCAGGCCCTTCCGGGATAAACGTGATAATCGATTACGCCCACACCCCGGACGCTCTGGAAAACGTGCTCAAGACACTTAGGGACGTAGCGCCGGAAAAGGAACTGATATGTCTTTTCGGCTGTGGCGGCGACCGTGACAGGACTAAGCGGCCGGAAATGGGAAAGATTGCCGAGCAGCTGTCCGACAGGATCATAGTGACCTCCGACAATTCCAGGACAGAAAAGACGGAGGACATCATGGAAGACATCCGCCGTGGATTGAGTCCGAGGGCAAAGGCTCTTTTCATCGCCGACAGGCGGGAGGCCATACGCAGCGCAATACTCACGGCCCCGCAGGGTGCAACCATACTGCTCGCCGGAAAAGGTCACGAGACTTACCAGATCATAGGCACGGAGCACCGTCACTTTGACGAGCGTGAAATAGTGAATGAAGTGTACAAAACCTTAACAGACTAACAATATGTTATATCATCTGTTCGAATACCTGAAGACATTCGTGGACATCCCTGGAGGAGGCCTTATGAGCTATCTTTCCTTCAGGGCTATGGCAGCCAGCGTGGTAGCGATGCTGATAGCTTTCTTTGCCGGAAAGAGAATCATAAAGGCCCTTCAACGCCACCAGATAGGCGAGACCATCCGCGACCTGGGCCTCCAGGGACAGATGGAGAAAAAGGGAACTCCGACCATGGGTGGCATAATAATCATCATTGCCCTGCTTGTGTCCGCCCTGCTCTTCTGCGATCTTGGGAACATATATACCCAGATGCTGCTGCTCACCACAATCTGGTGCGGAGCCCTGGGATTCGCCGACGATTACATCAAGGTATTCAAGCATAACAAGGAAGGATTGAGCGAACGCGGCAAACTGGTCGGGCAGATATTGCTGGGACTGGTCATTGCCTTCATTATGTGCGCAAGCAAGGAAGTCCATACAGACCAGGTCCTTACCACCATACCTTTCATCAAGACTCACGAGTTCGACTATTCGTGGCTGTCACCTTTCAAAGGGCAGCTGGGAGTGTACTGCACCTGGGCAATCTACGTCATCGTTGTGGTAATAGTAATCACTGCCTGCTCCAACGGGGCCAATCTCACGGACGGAATGGACGGGCTTTCCGCCGGAACTTCTGCAATTGTGGGAATTGTCCTGGGTATCATAGCCTGGGTGGGAGGCAATATGATAGACGCGCGTTTCCTTAATATAATGTACCTCCCCGGCAGTGGAGAGGTGGCCGTATTCATGGCAGCCTTCGTGGGCGCGTTGCTGGGATTCCTGTGGTACAACACCTTCCCTGCCCAGGTATTCATGGGAGACACCGGCAGCCTTACGATAGGAGGAATAATCGGCGTCTGCGCAGTAATCATAAGAAAGGAACTGCTTCTTCCCATTCTTTGCGGAATCTTCCTGGTCGAAAGCGCATCCGTAATCATTCAGAGGTCATATTTCAAGCATACGAAACACAAATACGGAGAAGGAAGACGCATTTTCCTGATGGCTCCTATCCATCACCACTTCCAAAAGAAGGGGGAGCCGGAGCCGAGGATAGTCTCCAGGTTCTGGATAATAGGAATTATTCTGGCAGTAAGCACATTGGCAATATTGAAGATACGATAGTGATATGAGAATGGTTGTATTGGGTGGCGCAGAAAGCGGAGTCGGCGCTGCTGTTCTTGCAAAAGTTCAGGGATTTGACGTTTTTCTTTCAGACAACGGCAAAATCAAGGAAGAGTACGCCGATACCCTCCGGAAATGGGATATCCCTTTCGAGGAAGGCGGCCATACAAAAGATCTGGTCCTGAATGCGGACGAGGTTGTCAAAAGCCCGGGCATTCCGGAAACTGCTCCTATGGTCATGGAACTCAGGGCCAAGGGCACCCATATCATTTCAGAAATCGAGTTCGCCTCCCGTTATGACAATGCCAAGAAAATCTGCATAACAGGTTCCAACGGGAAAACGACGACCACCTCCATCATCTTCTACCTGCTCCAGCAGGCCGGACTCAACGTGGGGCTCGGAGGGAACATAGGCAAGAGCTATGCAATGCAGGTCGCAACCGAGAAGCACGATTACTACGTTCTGGAGATAAGCAGCTTCCAGCTGGACGGCTGCTATGATTTCCGCCCGGACATTGCTATCATAACCAATATAACCCCGGACCACCTGGACCGCTACGAATACAATCTGGAAAACTATGTGAAGTCCAAATTCAGGCTGATCCGCAACCTGAGGCCGGAGGACTGTTTCATCTTCGACTCGGACGACGCCATCACCATCGACCATTTGAGCAAGATAGTTACCAAGGCCAAGCTCCTGCCATTCTCTCAGGAAAAGAAGGTCGGGCAGGGAGCTTACCTCGAGGGTGAGAAGATAATTGTAAAATACGAGCGCAGCGAGAGTGAGATCTATCTTCGCGAACTTGCTCTCGGAGGCAAACACAACATCTACAACTCTATGGCCGCAGCCCTTGCCGCAAAGGCCAGCGGTATTGACGACGCCGTGATCCGCAACAGCCTCATGACCTTCGCCCCTATCGAGCACAGGCTCGAGAAAGTTCTGAGTGTCAAGGATGTCCTGTACATCAATGACTCAAAGGCCACCAACGTGGATGCCGCGTGGTATGCCCTGGAATGCCAGACCAGGCCTGTCGTATGGATAGTCGGCGGCACAGACAAGGGCAACGACTACAGCGTTCTTACGGATCTCGTGAAGACCAAGGTCAAGGCGATCGTGTGCATGGGCAAGGACAACCGCAAGTTCCACGAAGCATTCGAATCGATAGTAGGAAAAGAGAATATGACAGACACACTGTCTGCAGAGGACGCGGTAAAGGCAAGCGCAAGATACGCAAGCGCGGGGGACGTTGTACTCCTGAGCCCTTGTTGCGCAAGTTTTGACCTGTTCACCTGCTACGAAGACAGGGGCAGGCAGTTCAAGGAAGCGGTAAGGCATTTGTAATGGAAGACAAAAAGAAGAGGAGTATCTGGAATCTGGCCAGCTGGCTGGAAGGGGACACGGTGGTATGGATCATCGTGATGATGCTGATATTGATTTCGATTGTCTGCATCTTCTCCTCCACTTCCCGGTTGCTGGAAGGCGACCAGACCCGCATCGACATCATACGCCGACAGCTCAAGGTTGTTGTCGCCGGCGTAGCCGTGATACTGCTCTGCTTCAGCATAAAGAAAGAAAAGATTTTCAAATGGTTCTCCAAATGGGGCTTCATTGCCAGCGCGCTGATGCTGGTATTCCTTGACATGCACGACATCATAGGTGCAGTCGGGCCTGTGAAGCCCGTGAAAATCAATGAAGCCTGGCGAATTATCCAGATAGGCTCCATACAGATCCATATATTCGAGGTCATCAAGGTACTTATGGTAATGTATCTGGCCTGGGCCATGGACGCCTTCCGCCTCAAGGAATTCAGATGGCCAAACAACAGGCTGGGCCAGAAGTGGCTGTATATCTACGGGCCGTTCCTGTTCATATTCCTTTTCACCATCCCGGGGAGCAATACCGCAGCCTTGTTCATCGGAGCCGTAATGTTCATAACCATTCTGCTTGGCGGAGGGAACGTAAAGGATATGCTGCTTCTGCTGGTGACAGGGTCCCTGATACTCGGAGCATGCTTCGGGATATACGATATGACCAAGGACAGCCCTAACCCCAAGATGGTCAGGATAGGAACGGCAATGGGGCGCCTGTTTGACGACAAAGACTATGAAACCATTTATCTGGACCAGTCCAACAGCCGTGAAGAAAGGCAGGAGGCGATAGACAAGATACGCCAGCCTTATGGGGCGAAGATAGCCATCAAAGAAGGCGGCATACTGGGGAAGGGCCCCGGCCAGAGTACCCAGCGCTATATGGTGCCGGATATGGCCGAGGACTATATGTTCAGTTTTATTATAGAGGAATACGGCCTTCTCGGAGGCATACTGGTGATACTGCTGTATGTATCCCTTCTTGCAAGAAGTTCGATAATTGCCAGGAACTGCGGTGACGACCTCTACGCAAAACTTGTGGTGGCGGGATTGTCCCTGCTCATAACGGGACAGGCGTTCCTGCATATGTTTGTAAATGCCGACATAGGCCCTATGACAGGACAGACACTGCCTATGATAAGTCACGGCAATTCGGCGTTCCTGTGCTTCAGCCTGGCATTCGGAGTATTGCTGTCGCTGAGCAGGACGGCGGCGAAGAATATGGAGGAAGCCCAAAGAAAAGCCATTCCTCTTATGGAAATAGACGATGATATCAAAAACTATGGAGTATAAGAAGATAAAAGCAATCATCAGCGGTGGTGGCACCGGAGGTCATATCTTTCCTGCCGTATCCATAGCGGGAAAGCTGAAGGAAGTCAATCCCGAGACCGAGATTCTGTTCGTAGGGGCCGAGGGGAAGATGGAGATGGAGAAAGTGCCTGCGGCGGGGTTCGACATTGTAGGGCTTCCTATTCTGGGCCTTCAGCGCCAACTCAACCTCAAGAACATAATCAATGACATTCAGGTACCGTTCAAGCTGATAAAGAGCCTGCGCAAGGCAGGAAAGGTCCTGGACAGGTTCAAACCGGACGTTGCCATAGGAGTAGGAGGCTATGCCAGCGCTCCCCTGCTGTGGCAGGCCAGCCGCCGCGGGATACCATGCCTGATCCAGGAGCAGAACAGTTTCGCAGGGCTGACCAACAGATTGCTTGCCAAGAGAGTCGGCTGCATCTGTGTGGCATACGAGGGGATGGAGAAGTTTTTCCCCGCAGAAAAGACAGTGCTTAGCGGAAACCCGATACGCTCCCGGATTCACCCGTATTCTGCCGTGGAGAAGGAGGAAGGGCTGGCATTCTATGGCTGGCACCCCGGGAAAAAGCACCTTCTGATCGTAGGCGGGAGCCTTGGTAGCGGAACCCTCAACAGATCCATGAAAAAATGGATCGAAGAAGGATGCCCCGGAGGAGAAGACGTTGAGATACTGTGGCAGTGCGGCCGTTATTACAAGGCAGGGATAGATGAATTCATGCGCGGCAGGGATCTTCCGATGATTTCCTATACGGATTTCATTGCCAGGATGGACCTGGCATACGCCGCTGCGGATGTCATAATCTCCAGGAGCGGAGCATCCTCCATTTCAGAGATCTGTGCTGCGGGGAAGGCTGCCATATTCGTTCCTTCACCCAATGTGGCGGAAGACCATCAGACCCACAACGCCCTTGCTCTGGTATCCAGGGATGCCGCTTTGATGGTAAGGGACTGCGATGCTCCACAGACACTTATGGCTACGGCGCTGGAACTGGCAGGCGACCCGCAGAGAATCGGAACCATTGAACGCAACGTTTCCGAAATGGCCAGACCGGATGCAACCCGGACCATAGTCGACCAAGTATATAAACTCATTTGATGATATTGCTATGAAACCGTTTTTTGACAACGTCTATCTCATTGGAATAGGTGGAATAGGAATGAGCGCCATTGCAAGATACTACAAGTTCAAGGGCGCCCATGTCAGCGGATATGACAGGACTCCTTCGGATCTTACCAGGGCCCTGGAATCGGAAGGGATAGAAGTCCATTACGAAAATGACCCCTCAAGGATTCCACAGGACACAGCCAAGACCCTGGTGGTCTACACTCCTGCCATCCCGGCCGACTTCCCGGAATTGACATACGCGTTCAGCCACGGATACAAGGTCATAAAAAGGTCCAGGATGCTGGGGGAGATTACAGCCGGCCAGCACTGCATTGCCGTTGCAGGAACTCACGGTAAGACCACCACGTCCACCCTCATAGCCCACATCCTTACAGAAAGCGGATACGGATGCTCGGCATTCCTGGGAGGCATTTCAAAGAACTATGGCACCAACCTGCTTGTAAGCGACACTCCTGTTGTCGTGGCGGAGGCCGATGAATACGACAGATCCTTCCTCCAGCTGCACCCGGCAATCGCGGTGATCACCGCAATGGATGCCGACCATCTGGACATCTACGGAGATCTGGAGCATGTTCAGGAGGCGTTCCGCACCTTCGCAGGCCAGGTATCCGAAACCCTTATTGTCAAAAAAGGTCTGGACATAGGAAACGTCAATGCCAAGGTTTTCACATATCATCTGACAGACCAGACTGCGAACTGCCATGCAGACAACATCAGGCTCTCGGAAGACGGACTGTATACCTACGATCTTGTTTATCCCGGCGGAGTTCTCAAGGACATCAAGGTCGGGGCTCCGGGCTTGTTCAACGTAGAGAACAGCATCGCTGCAGCAACTGCCTGCCTCTGCCGGGGAATCGATGCCCAGAAGGTCCGCAAGGCGATAGAAAGCTTCAGCGGCGCCCGCAGAAGGCTGGACATGCAGGTCAACAAGCCGGGCTGCACATACATAGACGATTACGCCCACCATCCGGCAGAAATAGAAACGTCACTTGACGCGGTAAGGAAGATTTTCCCGTCACGCAAGCTCACGGTCGTTTTCCAACCTCATCTGTACACCAGGACAAGGGACTTCGCTCCGGAATTTGCCAAGGCACTGAGCCTGGCGGACAAGCTGATATTGCTGGACATCTATCCTGCACGAGAGGAACCCATACCCGGAGTCAGCTCCGAAATCATCTTCAAGGACGTCACCTGCCCCGAGAAGATAATGCTCCGCAGGGAGGATTTCATGGATTACATCTCCGGGGAGAAGATTGACGTGCTCATGACGGTCGGGGCCGGAGACATAGACAGATTCGTCAAACCTCTCAAGGAAATGCTGGAGGAACGCTGATGCTGGTCTGGCTAAGACATACTCTGTCCACCGCGCTGATAGCCGGGTTCGTCACGGGAATGGTTTTTCTGGGACATGCGGAACGCATGTCCAGGAGTAGCCTTCTTTGCGAAAGGCTGGTAGTGGAATTCGCGGACAACTACCGCTTTGTCAACGGAGACGATGTCAAAGCCATCATACTCAACAAATACGGGATATATTTCAACAGCCGGATAGACAGCCTGCGCCTGGACGAAATCGAAAGGCAGTTGTGCTCCCACACCGCCATTACTGACTGCCAGGCCTGGTCTACGGACGACGGCAATCTGCACGTCAGAATCTCTCAGCGCAAGCCGGCTGTGCGCTTCATGGACGGAGAAAACGGCTTCTATGCAGACGAAAACGGATACGTTTTCCCGCTGTATCAGCGCTTCACTGCAAAGACGCCTGTCATAAGCGGACCTCTGCCACAAGACTCGACCTGGATAGCGGATGCCGCAAAGATGGCCTTGTTTATGACTCCTATTTGGGAAGACAAGGCGGACAGCATCGGGGTCGACATCCACGGCTCTCTTACAATGAGATTCGGAACCCCGGAACTGTTCACGTTCGGAAAACCGGAAGATTACGTAGAGAAATTCAGAAAGGTCAAAGATTACTTCGACATTGTGAAGTCTCCCGACAAAGAATATACAACAATAGATTTGACATATAATAAACAGTTAGTCTGCAGATAGGAAATGGAAGAAAGATATATTGCCACGGCAGATTTGGGCACATCCAAGATAGCAATCAGCGTGTCACGCGTGCTTGGAAATGACATTCAGGTGCTGTATTACAAGGAAACACCGTCCGACGGAATACGATACAGCACGGTTTTCAACCCTACCAGGGCGTCGGAGCCTCTGAAAAGGGCATTGAAGCAGGCCGAGGATGACCTTGAGATCAAGATCACCCAGCTTGTAATAGGCTTGCCAAGGTATAGTGTCAAGCAGGAAAGCCGTCCGGCCTCTGTAAAGAGAACGGATCCTCAGAGCTGCATCACCGAAGAGGAAATCATATCCCTGAAAGATATGGCTCTGGATTCATACCCTCTCGAAGATGAGAGCCGCGAAGAGATATTCGGGGCTGTCACCCAGTCGTTCTCGGCCGATGACATAATCCAGGGATTGGAAGATGATATCATAGGCATCCCGAGCGACACCCTGGAAGGCAATTTCAAGATCTTTGTCGGCAGCAGGAGGTCTGCGATGAACATAGACATCCTGATGAAGAACGTGGGCATCAAGTCCGTTTACAGGTATTTCCTTCCGGACGTTACGGCAAAGGCTGTGCTCACATCCCAGGAAATGGACAACGGCGTAGCCCTGATCGAGATGGGAGCCGGAGTCACATCCGTCACTATCTACCAGCGCTCCATACTCAGGCATTTCAGTTCCATTCCTTTCGGAGGCAAGAACATAACCATGGACATCAAGTACGAGTGCGCCTTTACCGAGAATCTGGCCGAGAACATCAAGCTGGCCTACGGTGCCTGCATGCCGGAAAAGCTTGTTACCATGGGGGAAAAGATAATCCAGATAAACGATGACGAGAGCGGCTCCAGCCAGCAGCTCCCGGTCAAGTACCTTTCGGAAATCATAACGGCGCGCACACGCGAAATCATAAATGCCATCCTGTTCGAGATCCAGCGCAGCGGATATGCAGACAAACTGCGAAGCGGCATTGTCATTACCGGTGGAGGCGCCAATCTGGCCAATTTCGGCAACCTTGTCAAGGATATGTCCGGATATAACGTGAGGATGGGATTCCCTAGATGCAAACAGCTAAGTTTCGAGGGAGTAGAGACAATCTGCGAGTCAGGCGCCGCCGCAACGGTGGGAATGATTCTTAGCGCCAAGGACAACAGATACATCAACTGCACCACCCCTGTCAACGAATATACCGTCAACCAGGAAGGAACTGTCTTCGAGGAGATCAAAGCTGCATTCGGAAAAAAGAAAAGCAAGCCGGAAGCGACACAGGACGTGACCGAAGAGATTCCGGACGGTCAGAGTACGGAAAAAGAGACAGCAGAGGAAAAGAAAAACAGGAAAAAGGAAAAGAGCAGGAGCAGGATATCCTGGGGCGGAAAGATAAGCGACGGAATTGGCAGTTTCTTCGAGGGCACAGTAGGGTCCCTGTTCGACGATATGAAATAAGAGATTATGTTTGACGGTAACGATATCATCACTCCCAGCAATTGGGTAAGTTCCGATGCCATCATAAAAGTGCTCGGAGTAGGAGGAGGAGGCAGTAACGCCGTATCCTATATGTTCAACCAGAAAATAACGGGGTGCAGCTTTGCAGTATGCAACACCGATTCACAGGCCCTGCAATGCAGCGACGTCCCTGTCAAGATACAGATGGGCGCAGGTCTGGGAGCCGGAACAAACCCTATCAAGGGCCGCAATGCAGCGATAGAGAGTCAGGAACTGATCTCCAGATCCGTACTTGACAACAACACCCAGATGCTGTTCATCACTGCCGGAATGGGCGGCGGCACCGGGACCGGAGCCACTCCCGTCATAGCAAAGATGGCCAAGGACCGGGGAATCCTCACGGTCGGAGTCGTGACCCTGCCTTTCCGCAGCGAGGGCAACGAGGTCCTCTCGCGTGCCATTGACGGAATCCACGAACTGGAAAAGAACGTGGACAGCCTGCTTATCATCAACAACGAAAAGCTCTGCGAGTATTTCGGTGACCAGCTCGTCCACGAGGCGTTCCCTAAGGCGGATGAAGTACTTGCCACGGCCGTCAAGGGCATCATTGACATAATCAACAAGACCGGCCACATCAACGTGGACTTCGAAGACGTCAAGACCATGATGAAAGGCAGCGGCATGGCCCTTATGGGACGAGGCACCGGAAAAGGCGAACACAGAATAGACGATGCCCTCAAAGAGGCGTTCGAATCCCCTCTGCTGAATGATTTCGACCTCAAGACGGCCAAGAACGTGCTCATCAACATCACTGCCGGAAAGAACGACAAGGGCATAAGGATGAACGACTTCACCGAAATCAACAAAAAGATCGAGGAATATACCGGCAACGCCAACAATTTCAAGCGCGGACTTGTGTGGGAAGACGATCCCGACATCGAGGATACGATATCCATCACGGCAATCGCTACCGGATTCAAGTTCAACGACCTCATAGGTCCGGACATCAATCTGGGCAACATAATCATGATAGACAAGAACTTTGTCTACGACAAGAAAGCCTTTGCATCGGGAGAGGGAATCACCCTTACAAGCAATTCCAGCACCCATATAGGTTTCAATACGAAAGAGAATATGAGAACCTTCAGGTTCGACCCCGACGACAAGCCGGCGCTTCTTGTAAGCGACGGAACGAGCCTTGCCGAACTTGAGAACACACCTGCAATAAGAAGAAACAAGATATGAGAACAAGAGTCAGATTCGCGCCGTCCCCTACCGGACCCCTCCATATGGGAGGTGTACGCACAGCACTTTACAATTACCTCTATGCAAAACAGCACGGAGGGGATTTCATCATCAGAATCGAGGATACGGACTCCCACAGGTTCGTTCCCGGAGCTGAAAAGTACATCATAGATTCGCTCCGCTGGTGCGGAATCATCCCGGACGAAGGAGTGGACGAGAACGGGAACGTCGTGGAAACCGCATCCCCCAAGCATCCTCACGCACCGTACCGCCAGAGCCAGAGGCGTGGCATCTACCGCAAATATGCCGAGGAACTTGTTGCCAAAGGCTACGCATACTATGCTTTCGACTCTTCCGAGTCCCTGGAGAACGAGCGCAAGGAAGCTGAGTCCAAGGGAGAGACGTTCATTTACAACTACGAGTCCCGCAAGAATCTGCGCAACTCGCTGACTCTCCCGGAAGAAGAGGTCAAAAAACTGCTTCAGGAAACCACCGACTGGACCGTCCGTTTCAAGATGCCGGAGAACACCGTTGTCAAGATGGACGACATGATACGCGGACACATAGAAGTGAACACGGCCACACTTGACGACAAGGTGCTCTGGAAGAGGGCGGACGAACTCCCGACCTATCATCTGGCAAACATCGTGGACGACCATCTGATGGAAATCACCGAGGTGATCCGCGGAGAGGAATGGCTGCCATCCCTGCCTCTGCATTACCTGCTTTACCAGGCATTCGGCTGGAAAGACACACAGCCGAGGTTCGCCCACCTGCCTCTTCTGCTCAAACCTGTAGGCAACGGCAAACTCAGCAAGAGGGACGGTGACAAGATGGGATTCCCCGTATTCCCTCTGAACTGGCTCAATTCCGACGGCGAGACCTATCACGGCTACCGCGAGGACGGCTATTTCCCCCAGGCATTCGTGAATATGCTCGCAATGCTGGGCTGGAACCCCGGAACCGAGCAGGAACTGTTCTCGATGCAGGAGCTCATCGACTCGTTCTCGATAGAGAAAGTCAGCAAGTCAGGAGCAAAGTTCAACCCCGACAAGGCAAAATGGTACAACAAGGAATACCTGAGGATGACCTCCGACTCGGAACTTGCGGAAGAGTTCATCCCTATTCTGGACGAGAACGGCGTCACCGCAGACAAGGAGAAGGTCGAGGCCGTAGTGGCTCTGATCAAGGAGCGCGCCACCTTTGTCAAGGACTTCTGGGGAATATGCTCCTACCTGTTCAAGGCTCCGCAGGAGTATGTTCAGAAGGACGTTGACAAGTTCTGGAAACCGGAAAACGTAGGAATGGCCTTCGAGGCGATGGAAAATACTGCAGACGCCGCCTCGATGGAAGAATACATAAGGGCGCACGAAATGCCTATGGGCAAGGTGATGAACTGTATAAGGCTGGCTCTCACCGGTGCATCCAGCGGACTCGGCATAGCCGACATAATGCGCTTCATCGGCCGGGACGAGGCACTCTCCCGCCTCAAGGCAGCCAGGGA
The DNA here is from genome assembly GCA_024401805.1 of Bacteroidales bacterium. GTDB lineage: Bacteria > Bacteroidota > Bacteroidia > Bacteroidales > UBA932 > Cryptobacteroides. The sequence continues at coordinate 11,510 of JAKSKG010000011.1, read as the reverse complement.
AAAATTAGGATAACAGGTCCATGACCTGTTCGAGGGTAAGGGCGTCTTCTATCGTAAAGCCTCCGTTTCCGGTGCGTCTGAGCGAGTTCAGGAAGGCACCCGTTCCCATTGACTCGCCTATGTCCCTGGCCAGGGCGCGGATATACGTTCCCTTGCTGCAGGACACCCTGACATCGGCCGACGGCAGGCTGTAAGATGAAATGTCCGCAACGTGGATGCGGCGCCTGCTGTCCGCATCAAAGGACATATGCTCCAGGTTCACGGTCCGGAACCCGTCCTCTGCGGCAGGATAATACTGCATCATCTCTATCGAATGTATTTCTATGCGGTTTGCCTGGATAAGGCCGGTATCGTCAGGATTGAACGGCTTCCCCTCACGGATGGCCTCACGGTAGAGCCTGCGTGCAGTTTCATAGGCCCTGACCCCGTCCACCGACTTCGCGCTGAAAAGAGGCGCTACCTGCATCTGGGATCCCAGAAAGCCGCTTAGGGCATCCCTGACGGAATCCTCGTTCACGGCATCCAGCGGGAAGGTCCTGTCTATCTCCTTTTCCAGGTCATAGGAAGGGGTGGTGGCGCCGAAACTTATTCCGGCGACATATTCCTTAGGGCTGGCCTGAAGTTCCTCCGCACGCTTGGTGGCCTTTCCTATGCATACCAGCAGTATTCCCGTGGCCAGAGGGTCCAGGGTTCCGGCATGCCCGACCTTGAGGTTCTTCTTGCCGAAGTGACGGCACGCGGCATACTTGACCTTGCGGATTACGTCGGCGGAGGTCCAGCGGTAAGGCTTGTCGATGGGGAGCACTATCCCCTTTTCCGGATCCAGATCGAAGGTCATACGGGTATCTTGTCTATCCTGCGCTGATGGCGGCCCCCCTCGAACGGGGTCTGCAACCAGGTGCGCACGCAGGAAACTGCCATCCTGTAGGAGATGAACCTGGCGGGCATCACCAGCACGTTGGCATTGTTGTGCTGCTTGACCAGGGCAGCGATCGCAGTCCCCCAGGCAAGGCCCGCCCTTATTCCGCGGTGATGGTTCAAGGTGATTGCCATTCCGTTGCCGGTGCCGCAAAGCGCTATTCCGCAATCCAGTTCACCTTTCTCTATGGCATCCGCCATAGGGTGCGCAACGTCTGGATAATCCATGCTTTCCGGGCCGTCGGTTCCGAAATTCACGACTTCGTAGCCTTTCCCTTCCAGATATTTGATCAGACCGGCCTTGTATTCCCAGCCGGCATGGTCGCTGCAAATTCCTATTTTCGTATTCATATCCACAAAATTACAAATTATCTAAAAATTATTTCTATCTTTGCGTGATTTTCCGGTCACGGTGGCCGGAAGACAGAAACAACAACTAAATTTTTTGCACGATGGCTGAATATTTAATGCCTGAGAAAAAGCAAGAGATTTTCGCGAAGTACGGAAAGTCTAATAAGGACACCGGCTCACCAGAGAGTCAAGTTGCTTTATTTTCCTACCGTATCGCTCACCTTACCGAGCACGTCAAGAAGAACAAGAAGGACGTTGTAACACGCCGCTCACTTCTCAGACTCGTAGGTAAGAGACGTCAGATTCTGGACTACCTCCAGGAAATCGACATCGAGAGATACAGAAACATCGTCAAGGAGCTCGGACTCCGCCGATAAAACGATAGGAAAGTTTTAGGGATGGCTCCCTCGCGGCGCCATCCCTTTTTTGATGAAAGACGTAAAGAAAACAATAATGAACATTATCAACAAAACAATCACTCTCGCGGACGGCCGCGTGATTGAGATCGAGACCGGAAAACTCGCCAAGCAGGCAGCCGGTTCAGCAGTCGTAAAGATGGGTGGCACTATGCTTCTTGCCACAGTTACAGCAGCAACAGAAGTAAAGGACGGCGCAGATTTCATGCCGCTCACAGTAGATTACAAAGAGAAATACTATTCAGCAGGACGTTTCCCTGGCGGATTCACCAAGAGAGAGGGCAAGTCATCCGACTATGAGATCCTCATATCACGCCTCATCGACCGTCCTATCAGGCCATTGTGGCCGGACGACTTCCACCTGGAGGTTTTTGTGAACGTAACCCTCATCTCGGCGGAAAAGGACATCCAGCCGGACGCCCTCGCAGGTCTCGCAGCTTCCTGCGCGCTTGCAACCTCCGACCTTCCTTTCCAGGGCCCTATATCCGAGGTTCGCGTTTGCCGCATTGACGGTAATTTCGTCATCAACCCTACATTCACCGATATGGCAAGGGCCGACCTCGAACTTATGGTCGCCGCCACGGAAGAGAATATCATGATGGTCGAGGGAGAGATGAAGGAGGTCAGCGAGCACGACATGCTCGAGGCCATCAAGTTCGCCCACGAGGAAATCAAGAAGCACTGCCGCGTTCAGAAGGAACTTATGAAGGAACTCGGAACGGACGTGAACAAGCGTGACTACCCTCACGACATAGAGGACGAGGCGCTCAAGCAGAAAGTTTATGATTTCTGCTACGACAAGTGCTATGCTCTCGCAAAGTCTGCAAAGCCTAAGCATGAAAGGGAAGACGGATTCGAGGCCATCAAGGAAGAGTTCATCGCAACGATTCCCGAACCGGCCGCTACTCTTGAGGAAAGAGAAGCCTATGACCAGACAATAATGCTCGTAAACCGCTACTACGGTGCAGTCGAGAAAGAGGCGATGCGCAATATGATACTTGACGAGGGCTGCCGTCTGGACGGCCGCGTATGCAATCAGGTACGCCCTATCTGGTGCGAGGTGGACTACCTCCCTTGCGCCCACGGTTCTGCAATCTTCACCAGAGGTGAAACCCAGTCACTTGCTTCCGTAACCCTCGGAACCAAGATGGATATGAAAGAGATGGACGAAGTTCTTATCCAGGACGACCAGCAGGTTGTCCTGCACTACAACTTCCCTCCGTTCGCAACAGGCGAGGCAAAGAGCCAGAGAGGTGTAGGCCGCCGCGAAATAGGACACGGAAACCTTGCCTTGCGCGCGCTCAAGCCGGTTATCCCTGTAGCTCCGGAGAATCCATACGCAGTACGCATAGTTTCAGACATACTTGAATCGAACGGTTCATCCTCAATGGCTTCCGTTTGCGGCGGATGCCTTGCACTTATGGATGCCGGCGTAAAGATAAGCAAGCCGGTCGCAGGTGTTGCAATGGGACTCATCACAGATGCAGAGCGTCCTAACGAGCGTTACGCAATCCTCACCGATATCCTCGGAGACGAGGACCATCTTGGAGACATGGACTTCAAGGTTACCGGTACCGCAGACGGTATCACCGCAACCCAGATGGATATCAAGGTGGACGGACTCAGCTACGACGTCCTTGAGAAAGCTCTCGAGCAGGCGCGTCAGGGCCGTATGCACATTATGGGCGAGATGATGAAGACCATCAGCGAGCCGCGCGAGGACTACAAGCCGTTCGTTCCTAGGATCGAGCAGCTCAGAGTTCCGGCAGAGTTCATCGGAGCAATCATAGGCAAGGGCGGCGAGACCATCCAGCAGATCCAGAAGGAAACCGGAGCCACCATCGCCATCGACGAGCAGCCGATACCTGGAACCAACCTCACCGAAGGTGTTGTCGACATCGCTTCCAGCGACAAGGAGGCTATGCAGAAGGCAATCGACTGGATCAAGGGCATCTGCGCAGTTCCTGAGGCCGGTACCACATATCACGGAAAGGTTGTAAGCATCCTGGAGTTCGGCGCTTTCGTGGAGATACTCCCTGGAAAGGAAGGACTGCTTCACGTCAGCGAAATCGCCTGGACCAAGACCGAGAAAGTCGAGGACGTTCTAAAGGTAGGTGACGAGATCGACGTCAAGCTGCTCGAGATCGATGCCAAGACCGGAAAGATGCGCCTTTCAATGCGCGCCCTTACCGAGAAGCCGGAAGGCTATGTAGAGCCGGAGAGAAAGCCTCGCCAGGACCGCGGACCACGCCGTGACGACCGTCGCGACGACCGCAGAGGAGGTGACCGCAGGGGTGGAGACCGCCGCGACGACCGCAGGGGCGGAGAGCGCCGCAATTTCGGACGCCGCGAGGAAGCTCCGGCACCTCAGATAGAAGATTACAAAGAACCAACAGAAGAAATATTCTAGTATTATGGCAAAGAAAAAAAGTACCTTCTGGGCCGATTTCAAGGCCTTTGCAATGAAAGGCAACATTATTGACATGGCAGTCGGCGTAGTTGTCGGCGGCGCATTCGGAAAGATTGTCTCTTCTCTTGTTGATGACATCATCATGCCTCTCGTGGGATGGCTCATCGGTGGTGTAGACTTTACCAAACTCAGTGTCGAGCTTAAGGGCACACTCGCCAGCACAGCTGTCGAGGCTGTCAACGACGTAGCCGAGGTAGCCGGAATCGAGGGTGTTGCCGAGACTGTGGACAGCATTGCCACAACAGTTCCTGCAACTTCAGACATTGCCATCGCTTCCGTAGAAGAAATGGCTCAGCAGTCTGTAATGCTCAATTATGGTAACTTCATCCAGCAGTTCGTCGATTTCTTCATCATCGCACTCTGCATCTTCATCGTTCTGCGCGCCATCACACGCAACCAGCGCAAAAAGGCCGAGGCCGAGGCTGCAGCAGCCGCAGCTGCAGCAGCAGCTCCTGCACCAAAGCCTGAGGATGTTGCCCTGCTCGAGGAAATCCGCGACCTTCTGAAGAATCAGAAATAATTCTGATGGGACAGAACAAGGATTTTTACGAATCACTTAAAACCAGTTGCGTAGAATGGATACGCAACTGGTTTTCTGTTAACGGACCGGGATGCTGCGCCGTTCTGGGAATGAGCGGAGGCAAGGACAGTACCGTTGCAGCCGCTCTCTGTGCAGAAGCTCTGGGACGTGACAAGGTGGTCGGAGTGGCCATGCCTGCCGAGGGGCAGAGCCTCAATGATGCAGACGAGATATGCCGGCATCTGGGAATCCGTTACATCTGCGCTCCGATTGCAGATATTATCAAGGGATTCGACAGCATACGCCCTGCCGTTGCCGAGGGTTTTTCGAACCAGGCCGAGCAGAATATACCCCCGAGGATAAGGATGAGCGTGGTGTACGCAATATCACAGTCCGTTGGTGGCAGAGTCGTGAACACCTGCAATCTTTCCGAGGATTGGGTCGGCTATGCTACACGCTGGGGAGACTCCGTAGGTGACTTCAGTCCTCTCGGAGGACTTACCGTCCAGGAAATAAAGGGAATAGGCCACGCCCTGGGCATTCCTGCAAAATGGGTGGACAAGATTCCGGACGACGGTCTGCCTCACAGCTGCTCGGACGAGCAGAAGTTCGGCTTCACTTACGAGGTTCTTGACAGATACATACGCACAGGAGTGTGCGAAGACCCGGCAATCAGGGAAAAGATTGACCGCATGCACGAGCGCAATCTCTTCAAACTTTCAATGCCGGAACACTTCGAACCGGAACTGTAATCTTTAGGAAAGCTGGGTGTACGCGACTTTCCCGACCAGCGTTGTCGGCAGAGAGTCGCGTACTTCTATTGTATAAGGCAGAGCATATTTCGCAATCTGCGAACGGCAGTGCTGCATAATGGACTCTATGAGTTCCGGAGACTCGTTGTAACCGTCCGCCAACACTACGAAGGCCTTGACCTTCTGCATCTTGTATGGGTCGGGCACTCCTATGACACAGGCCCTTGCGACAGAAGGGTGCTGTTCCAGGACATTCTCCACCTGTGAAGGATACACGTTGTATCCGCTGGTGACTATCATCCTCTTGATCCTCTGACGGAAATAGACGAAGCCCTCGTCATCCATAAGTCCCAGATCCCCGGTATGCAGCCATATGCGGCCGTCCGGGTGCAGGCGCAGCGTGGACTTGTTCTCTTCCGGATGGTTGATGTACCCCAGCATCAAGGAAGGCCCGGTAAGGCAAATCTCGCCCTCCGATCCATAAGGGAGTTCCTCTTCCGTTCCTACCGCACATATCTTGAAATACGTGTCCGGATAAGGAATGCCTATGCTCCCCTCCTTTTCCCTGTTGTACGGAGTAAGGCAGCAGGCAGTCACACACTCGGTAGCTCCGTAGCCTTCCCGAATACGTACGCCGGCATTGTGGTCCGCAAGGAACTTGTCAAACTTCTTCTTGAGCTCTATGGTAAGCGAGTCGCCACCGGAGAACACACCCTTCAGGCAGGACAAGTCCACTCCGTCCAGGTAATTGTTGCGGGTTATGGCCTCGAACAGGGTCGGCACTCCGGCTATGAAATTAGGTCTGTACTTCTTTATGAGTTTTGCATATGTTTCCGGCGTGAACTTGGGCACAAGTATCGACGTACCTCCGCAGAACATCATCGTATGTATGCATACCCCTAGCCCGAACCCGTGGAACACGGGCATGGCGGCCAGCATCTTCTTGTGGCGGACATCCTCGTGGCTCATTGTGGCAGTCTGGAGCGCAACCGCGTTGAAGCTGTAATCACTGAGCATTATGCCCTTGTTGGTCCCTGTCGTACCACCGGAGAACAATACCACAGCCTCGGTCATAGGGTCCTTGTCCACTGCATAGCCTCCGGAGACGGCATCTCCGGCCTTGATGAAATCGTTCCAGGCAATGACATTCCCGGACTTCTCGATCCCGGGGAACTTGCGCTCCACTCCCAGACGGTATGCAATGCTCTTGATGCAAGGCAACTCATCCGACACCCTGGCCACGATAAGTTTTCCTATGTGCCGGACGGACTCCACCTCCTTGAACTTGCCGTAAAACTGGTCCATAGTGACAGCGATGTCACAGGAAGCCTCGTCCAGAAAGAATCTTATCTCACCCACCGCAGACAGCGGATGTATCAGAGAGGCAACGGCTCCCAGCCTGTTCAATGCATAAAGGCAATACACGGCCTGGGGCACATTCGGCAGGCATATCATCACCCTCTGCCCGGGGCGCACTCCAAGAGCATGGAAAGCGCGGGCCGTCTTGTCTATGTTCAAGGCCAGTTCTCCATAGGAAATCTCTTTCCCGTTGAAAGACAGGGCGGTGAAATCCGGGTCCTTTTCCGCATTGTCCAGAACGGCCCCGCTCATGGACTTGTGGCTGTAGTCCAGATGTAAGGGAAGGTTGTCAGTACTCATTTCAAAAATCTATTCGAACGCCACAGCAGACTCCACGGGCATATCCAGCAGCTCGGGATTATCCAAAAGGTGCTGGAAAAGCTTGAGAGTCTTCGCGAAATAATAGCCGTCCGCTATTCTCTCGTCTATGGTCATTCCTATCTTGATGGTATCTTTCATTTCATAGGTACCGTCCTCTTTGAAGAAAGGCTTCATCTTTCTTTCGTTGATGACAGTAAAGAAGGAAACGGTGCCTTTTTCGTAAAGATGATGATAGTCTGCATTCATCCTTATGCTCCCCAGATTGGATACGAACACGCTGGTAAAACGTGGATCGTCTATCTTTAGAGAGTTCGGATATATTCCGAAGTAGTCCAGGGTATCCAGAGCCCAGAATACGATCTTCAGTACAAAATGAGGAAGTTTCTTGAGGACGTTCATTTTCGAGGTTGTATCTTCTATCTCTCCCTTGACCCGGACTTTTGTCACAAAATCCTGAATGTACGAATGCACCTGCTCGAGCACGGAACCGCCGTCACGGTCCAGCACGAATTTGGCGAGAGCCTCTTCGGAATCATCCTCGAGCTGGCGTCTTACTACAAAAGAGACCTCGACATCGTTCCTCTCAAAGAACCTGCCGGCCTTGATGAACCAGTTCATCTTGGGGCGCAGGGCAATGGTCTTGGCCAAGGCCGCGACAATTACCTGGAACCAGGTATATTTGAACTCCGGATTTTCCGAGTTCTTCTTTTCCAGATATCCGTTTAGGGCTGTGATATCCACCACCTGGCCCAGAACTGCCTCGTTGTCGGCCCTTTTGGGCATAATGAACGGCATCATTACGTGCATAGAATCCAAGTCCTTGAGGTACCTGGCATCATTACGGTCGTGAATGCCGCGTCTGTATTTCTTTCCCATAACGGTAGAGTTTACCAAATCATGACTCTGTCCTCTTCCGGACGGAACATAGGGTCTCCTTCCTTGATTCCGAAAGCCTCGAAGAATTCAGGGAAATTCTTGAGCGTAGCGTTTACGCGGTTGATGGAGAGCGAGTGCTCGTCCATCTTGGTGCGGCGGGCAATCTCCTCATCCGTGATATTTCCGGCCCATACGTGGGCGAAGCCCAGGAAGAAGCGCTGCTCGGCGGTGAAACCGTCGATGTCGGCAGGTTTGCTGCCGTTCCAACTGTTCTGCATTGCGGTAAATGAAACACCTACTCCACCCTGGTCCGCGATATTCTCGCCAAGAGAGAAGCGGCCGTTGGCAAAGATTCCCGGAAGCACCTCTATGCTGCCGTACTGCTCGACAAGTTTGTCGGCCTTGGCATTGAAAGCATCGGAATCCTCTGCTGTCCACCACCCGTTCATATTGCCGTCCTTGTCAAAGAGGCGGCCCTGATCGTCGAACCCGTGAGTCATTTCGTGGCCTATGACAACTCCGATTGCACCGTAGTTGACAGCCTCGTCGGCATCGGCATTGAAGAAAGGAGGCTGCAGGATTGCTGCAGGGAAGCATATCTCGTTGGTGGTAGGGTTATAATAAGCGTTCACGGTCTGAGGGCTCATGAACCACTCGTCACGGTCGGTAGGTTTGCCGAGCTTGGAGAGCTGGTCATCGAAGTACCACTCCTGGGCGGCACAGATGTTCTCGTAATAGCTCTTCTGAGGATCTACGTCAAGGGTGCCGTAATCTTTCCATTTGTCCGGATAGCCAATCTTGACGGTAAAGTTGGCGAGCTTCTCACGTGCATACGCCTTGGTGCTGTCCCCCATCCAGTCCAGGGCATCGATATGCTGGCCCAGGGATTCCTGAAGGTTCCTTACGATGGACAGGACCCTCTGCTTGTATGACTCTGGGAAATACTCCTTGACATACATCTGTCCCACTGCCTCGCTCAGGATGCTGTTCGGAACGTACATCGCCCTCTTCCAGCGCGGCTTTTGCTCCGCTATTCCGCTGAGCTGGCGGCTGTAGAAATCGAACCTTGTGTCCTGGAAATCGTCTGAAAGGAATCCCGCTGCATCACAAACTATCTGGGCTGCAAGATAATCCTTAAGCACTTCGAGGTCCTCGGCCTGGAAATAACCGCTGAATCCTTCGAAAAATGAGAGCTGTTCGACAACCATCTTCTCCTGAGGTGCGACGCCCACAGCCTCGAAGAATGCAGGGAAATCAAATCCCGGGTATGCGGCAAAGAACTCCAGCGAACTCATAGGATTGTACTGGGCGGCAACGTCACGCAGACGGGCCTTGTCCCAGCACAGGGCTGCAAGGGCATCCTCGACCTTGACCGTATTCTCCGCCTTGATCCTGGCGCCGTCTATTCCGCAAAGGGTGAAATACTTCTCGAGCATTCCGGTATAACCATCCTTGATTGCAGCATTTGCAGGATCCAGGTAATAGTCTCTGTCGCCTATTCCCAGCCCGGATTGTGACACGTACAGGATCTGGCTGTTGCTGTCTGTCATATCGGACGACACGTAATATGAGAACAGACCACCGTCTCCCCTCCTGTTGCACTCGGCAAGAACTTCAATGAATTCCGGCTTGGACCGGATGGCGAAAATGCGGTCGAGATATGGTTTAAGAGGAGCCGCACCTTCTGCATTGAGCCGGAGGGAATCGAGCCCCTGCTTGTACAAGTCCACAATCTTCTGCTCTACGGTCCCGTCCTTGACCTTCATTGAGGTCATTGAAGAGAAAAGCTGGTTCAAACGGATCTCATTGGTTTCTCCAAGTATATCGAACGCCCCGTACCTTGCATATTCCGGGGAAAGGGGATGATTCTTCATCCACCCGCCGTTTGCGTAGAGATAAAAGTTTTCACCGGGAGCGACACTCAGGTCGAAATCTGCAGGATCAATCGCTGCAACCTTTGCTGTCTTGGCCTGGCATCCTGCCAGAACAGACAACGCCATGAAGGCATAAAGAATCTTTTTCATTTCTCTTCAAATATACGCGCGCTTTCGTGCACGCGAAGTCACAAAAATAGCAATATCTTTGGTATATTTGTAAAAATGAAGGGGAAAAGGATCATATCCACACTGGTTTTGCTGCTTTTAGCCTGGGCATTCGCACCGCATTGTGCAGCGGAGCCGCGCGTGAAGTTCGACCACAAAAGCATGAACATCCACATGGACATGAATTTCCGCCAGTTCCAAAGATTGGAAAGATTCATGCCCGCCTCCATGAAACAGGAAATAGCGGACGACTACTATCCGTTCATCCGCAAGAACATTCAGCAGGACAAGATCCTTATTTACAAAACTACCAAAGCCCTGATGACAACCAGGGAGAACGGAAACATGGACATAACGATGGAGTTCCCCCATTACTACCTGTCATTCACCGATGTATGCTGGGAGGACATGGACACTCTTTTCAAAAAATATTTTGCACAATCTCAGAAAATTAATAAATTTGCAGTCCCAACGAAGCCCTGACCAGGCACCGGAATCCAATGCCGGCAGTTGGAAGGAGAGGTGGTAGAGTGGTCGATTACGGCAGTCTTGAAAACTGTTGAACTGAGAGGTTCCGGGGGTTCGAATCCCTCCCTCTCCGCGCTATGCAAAGCATAAAGGACGCTGCACGAAAGTGCAGCGTTTTTGCGTATGTGGGCGTCGACGTCGAGAGCTTGCTCTCGTAAGGAAATGTCCATAAACGCAAAAAGGGCCTTCCAGGCCCGTCCCTTTATGCTTTGCTCGCGGAGACCCAGGGAAAAGGCACGGCGCAGCCGTGGCTAATCCCTCCGGAGGTTCTGATTCCCAGCACTCCGGTTATTTTTCTACAAACAACGGACAAACAGAGACAAATAGATAAGGCGTTGTAAGTAATTAATAACCGTTTTTGACTCTCTGTAACCTATTTTGAAGGCCATAGTCTTCTAACTACGACTTAAGGAAGCCTAATTCATATACCATAGGACGCATCTTATCTGACAACGCCTTGAACAACTTGTTGAAAGCATCCAGCTCTGCTGGCATATATGCTTTAATCATTGCCTTGATTTGATACCAACCACAATCCCAGTTTTTGATTTGGTATTCTGGGTGCTCCATGTCAAAAAGTTGACGATACTTAAATGTTGATTTCGTCAGTTCAATAGCTTTATCCAAGACAGATGCAGCCTCTTTTGACAGCGTCTGTCTTGATAAATAGACGTACTCGAATCTTTCAGAATCAGTTCTCGCGTCTTCGTAGGAGTTATTCAGCCCATTCTGAGCAAGTAGATCCATTACCTCGTACTTTGACATATAGAAAAACTCATTCTTGATATTGTAAGTCTTTCCCTTGTATACAACATTTCTTAAGGAAGACTGGTTACCAGAAGTATGGAATGTAGAGAATATAATGCTATCATTGACAAACTCTGTCCATCTTGGGTCTTCCATATTAGGAGCTAAATACTCGTCTTTACTATTCACCCAGTCTTTTGAAATTAATTT
>JAKSKG010000010.1 GCA_024401805.1 Bacteroidales bacterium | reverse complement strand
GATGGCCTTGCGGATCGTAGGGAAGTTGGTAAGCATACCACCTGCCCAACGCTCGGTGATAGAAGGCATGTTGACTGCAGCAGCTTTCTCTGCGACAATCTCCTTAGCCTGCTTCTTGGTGGCTACGAAGAGGATCTTGCGGCCTGACTTTGCAAGCATCTTCATTTCCTCGGCAGCCTCGTCAAGTTTGACAACTGTCTTGTGCAGGTCAATGATGTGGATTCCGTTCTTCTGATCGAAGATGAATGGAGCCATCTTAGGGTTCCACTTGCGGGCAAGATGTCCGAAGTGAACGCCTGCATCAAGCAATTCTTGGAAATTTGTTCTAGACATTGTTTAAAATTCTAATTGTTTTTCTCTTTTCTTCAAGGCGAAGTAACGACTATGCGGTCTTCCACCTTTTCCGCAGTCCGGCAACCTTTATAATAAATAGGGTTTGAAAACCGGTACTGTACATTTTTGTAATACAGTTCTGAAAACTAACGTTTACTGAACTGGAAGCGACGGCGTGCACCTGGCTGGCCCGGTTTCTTACGCTCAACCTCGCGAGCATCGCGGGTGAGGAATCCGGCTGCCTTAAGTGCAGAACGATAAGCTTCTCTGTCCAGTTCGCTCAGTGCGCGTGAGATACCGAGTCTGATAGCCTCTGCCTGACCCTTGATACCACCGCCATCGACGGTGATCTTGGTGTCAAACTGACCTTCTGTTCCGGTAACTGCGAAAGGCTGGTTTACAACGTAACGGAGAGTCTCCTCGGCGAAGTAGTTCTCGAGAGGACGGTCGTTGATTGTAATGTTGCCTTTCCCGGCTGAGATATAAACGCGAGCCACAGCTGCCTTACGTCTTCCAAGGGCGTTTGTCTGTTCCATTTGCTCTGTTTAAATTTCGTTCAACTTAATTTCCTTAGGGTTCTGTGCCTGGTGCGGATGCTCAGGTCCTGCGTAAACGAACAGGTTGCCAAGCTGAACTGCACCGAGACGTGTCTTAGGAAGCATACCCTTGACTGACATCCTAATCAATTCGGCAGGTTTCTTTGCGAGAATCTCTGCAGGTGTGGTAAACCTCTGTCCACCAGGATATCCGGTGTAACGGGTATACACGCGGTCGCTCATCTTCTTACCCTTGAGGATAACCTTCTCCGCATTGATGATGATGACGTTGTCACCACAGTCAACGTTAGGGGTGAAGCCAGGCTTGTTCTTGCCGCGGAGGACAAGGGCAACTCTGGAAGCAAGACGGCCAAGTGCGAGATCTGTCGCATCAATAAGAACCCACTTCTTGTCTACAGTTGCTTTGTTAAGCGATACTGTTTTGTAGCTTTGTGTGTCCACTGTCTTGATTTTTAAATAGTTAATAAAAAATTGCGATCCCTACACAATATAGGGGTCGCAAAGGTATAAATTTTATTCCAAAAATCAAAGAATGTAACTTACACAGTCATAATCTCTTTCTCTTTGGCGGCAACTATTTCGTCAATCTGTTTGACTTTCTTATCCGTGACTTTCTGGGTTTCCTCCTCGGCCTCTTTCTCGGCATCCTCTGAAAGGCCCTCGTTCTTCTGGGCTTTCTTGAGAGCCTCTATGGCATCCCTGCGGCTGTTGCGAACCACAACCTTGGCGTTCTCTCCGGCAACCTTCGCCTTCTTGATGAGTTCCTTGCGGCGCTCCTCCGTAAGGGCTGGAACGGTGCAGCGGATGATCTCTCCGTTGTTTTGAGGGGTAAGGCCCACGTTGGCGTCAAGGATGGCCTTCTCGATGAGCGGGATAAGATTCTTCTCCCAAGGCTGGATGGCCAGTGTCTTGGCGTCCGGAGTGGTTATGGACGACACCTGCGAAAGAGGGGTAGGCGTACCGTAATAATTTACAGAAACACCGTTGAAGATGGCCGGATTGGCCTTGCCTACGCGGTAGGTCTTGAGGTCTTCCTCAAGGAAAGTCACGGCGGAGAGCATCTTTGCCTCGGCGCCGTTTACGATTTCTTTTGCTCTGTCTGTTAACATTGTCTCAGTGTTTTATGCATGTACTATGGTACCTATGCGCCCTCCCTCGAGGAGTTCAAGCAAGGCTCCTTTTCTGTTTATGTCAAACACCACGATGGGAACCGGTCCCTGGGCACAAAGTGCGAAAGCAGTCTGGTCCATGACCTTGAGGTGCTTGATAAGGCATTCGTCGAAAGTTATCTCGTCATACTTGACGGCAGAAGGGTCCTTCTCCGGGTCGGCGGTATATACCCCGTCGACACGGGTCCCCTTGAGCAGGGCGTCCGCACCAATTTCAAGGGCGCGCAGCGCAGCGCCGGAATCGGTAGAGAAGAAAGGATTGCCGGTACCGCCCGCAATCAGGGAAACTCCGCCCTCTTCCAGAACCTTGACGGCCGATTCACGGACATATCCCTTGGCAATAGGCTCCATAGGAGTCGCCGTGAAAACCTCCGCCCTGATTCCGAAACTGCGCAGGGTGGAAGCCAGCGCAAGCGAGTTTATTACAGTTGCGAGCATGCCCATACGGTCTCCGGTGACACGGTCATACCCCTTGCCTATGCCCTGGAGCCCGCGGAAAATGTTCCCGCCGCCGTTGACAATGGCAATCTGGTAACCGGCTTTCACCGCCTGGGCGATCTCGCCTGCGAAAACCTGCAGGCTTCCTTCGTCTATTCCCTTGCCGGACGGACCTCCGAGGCTCTCGCCGCTAAGTTTGAGAAGAACTCTTTTCATTATCGATTCAGTTTGGTCGGGGAACAAAAGTACGAAGAAAAATTATGATTCTTGCAAGATTCGGCCTATATTTGTACGCTAAAATCAATCAGAAACAAGATGTTCATTTTCAATTCATCAATCGGAAAGAAGTTCATCCAGGCCGTCAGCGGAGCTTTCCTCATCCTCTTCCTCGGTCTTCACGTAACTATCAACTTCTTCTCAGTAATCGATTCATTCACAGGTAAATATGGCATAGCAGCCGCTGATTCGAAGCTGTTCACCGCAGGTGACGGACTCTTCAAGTTGGGCTGCGACTTCATGTCAACCCCTGTAATAAGCATAATGGTTCCGATACTTGCCGCAGGATTTGCAATCCACATCCTGTACGCAATCTGGCTTACAATCAAGAACATTGTCGCCAGAGGAGGATTCAAGCGCTATGAGGTTGCCAGCAAGGCTGCCGTTGACAGCTGGTCTGCAAAGAACATGTTTGTCCTCGGAATCGTGATCGTGGCTTTCATCTGCTTCCATCTTTTCCACTTCTGGGCAAAGATGCAGATGCCGGAACTTCTTGGAATAGGAACATTCGAGAACAACCCTTACCTGCTGCTCAACGCAACGTTCGGCCACTGGTACGTTCTCCTTATATATATCATCGCCTTCGGAGCCCTCTGGTTCCACCTTACCCACGGTTTCTGGAGCATGTTCCAGACTGTTGGCTGGGACGGTCAGATATGGTTCAAGAGGGTCAAGGTGATAGGAATCATAGTTGCTTCCCTGATATGCCTTGCATTCGTCGTCGTTGCGGTGAACGCATTCATTCAGGCCAACTTCATAATGGCGTAGATTTTTATCTCAGATACTTGAAGAGGAGCGCTGCAAAGCGCTCTTTTTCGTCTTCGGAAAAGAATTCGGCCTTGATAGGGCAATAGAAAAGACGCGTCTTGATATCCATAGGCAGACCGTTGACGTCAAGTATGCGCTGGGCATCCTTTTCCGTGGTGATGATATTGGAAGTAGGATTGTTGCGCACGAACCGGCACATCCTGGAGAAATCCGATATCGTATACTTGTGATGGTCCTGGAACTTGATATGGTCCCTGACCTTGTATTTGTCGCTCACGTGCCCCAAAAGCGGGGTATCGTCCGCAATCCCGCTGAAAAGCAGGGTTGTCTTGGCGTAGATGTAACGCGGATCGGCGCATTCGAACAGAGGCACCATGGCCTGGTACCTTACCGTGGTGAAGAACAGTTTGGAACTGTCTTCTATCCCGAGACGCTGAGCCCACTCCTGTCTTTCGCTCTCTTCAAAGCAATACGGGCATTTGGTGATGATGACGATATCCGCATCCCCCACTCTTTCCGGAATGTCCCTCAGCGAGCCGAAAGGCAACAACGAATCCTTGTCAATAGGGCGGTTGTAGTCTATCAGAAGTATGTTGACACTGGCTCGGAGCTTGATATACTGCAGGGCATCGTCAAGCACCACAAGGTCCGACGGCTGGAAATCCTTGTACTGGCACTTGCGGCCTTTCTTCGATTCCAGAAGCTTTTCCGGATGGCACAGGAAGTCGCAACCCTCGATGCGGTCCTTGTCCACAGCCACGGTCACGGCCTGGAATTTCCTTTTTATCTGCAAAGGCTCATCCCCGTAGAAGGATGATTTGCCGTCCCTTATCACCTGCTGGAAGCCCTTGCTTTCCCTCTTGTACCCGCGGGAGAGCATTGCCAGGTTCTTTGCGCCCCACTCGTCACTCTGCTGCAGAATGTCCAGTATCATTTCCGTATGAGGGGTCTTTCCCGTACCTCCCACAGTGACGTTACCTACACAGATGGTAGGAATTTCGGCGGGTTTTGCGCTCTTGCGATAATTCTTCATTCTGGATTTCAGAATCCAGTAGTATGGTGACATTCTGCTCATATCAGGAGTATGTTGCACAAATATAGTCAAGAATCTCGGAAAGTTCATCAGGATCCAGCGTGGTTACCATCTTCATTCTGGTTTCCTTGAAATCCGGAAGACCCTTGAAATAGCAGCTCAGGTGGCGGCGCATCTCGAATATGCCGCGGGGCTCCCCTTTAAGCGAGAGGGAAAGGGCAAGGTGCCGCTTGGCAAGGGCCACCCTCTCGGCTACGCTCATCGGAGGCAGTTCCTCTCCGGTTCGGAGGTAGTTCTTTATCTCGTTGAATATCCAGGGATGCCCGAAGGTGGCCCTGCCTATCATTATGCCGTCTACCCCGTAGCGGTCGAATGCCAGAGCTGCCTGCTGGGGCGTGGTGATGTCTCCGTTGCCTATGATTGGAATATGCATACGGGGATTGTTCTTCACCTCGCCTATCAGAGTCCAGTCTGCGTTTCCTTTATAAAGCTGGCAGCGGGTGCGGCCGTGAATCGTAAGGGCCTGGATACCAACATCCTGGAGCCGCTCGGCCAGTTCCACTATTATCTTGGAGTTGTCATCCCAGCCCAGGCGGGTCTTGACCGTCACCGGTTTGCCCACCGCCTCTACCACGGCCTTGGTTATGGCAACCATCTTGTCCGGTTCACGCATCATTCCCGAACCGGCCCCCCGGCCCGCGATTTTGGATACCGGACAACCGAAGTTGATGTCTATCAGATCGGCTCCGTGGCCTCCGGCAATCTCGGCGGCACGGTCCGCCATCCTGGCGGCATCCACCATGGATTCGGGAATGTGCCCGTAAATCTGAATGCCTACGGGGGACTCGCTGTCGGATGTCCTCATCTTCGCTATTGCCTTTGCGGCGTCACGGATAAGTCCGTCGGAAGGGATGAATTCCGTATAGACCATATCCGCACCGTGCTCGCGGCACAGCACCCTGAAGGATGCGTCGGTCACGTCCTCCATGGGAGCAAGCAGAAGCGGCTTCTCGCCAAGGTCTATGTCGCCTATCTTCATCTACCGCCCAACTTGTTCTCCAATCCGCCGATAAGATGCACGACATCCCTGACCCGTCCCTCGACGGAGTAGCCTGTCATTTCCCGGGTGAAGGTGATCTCGTCCTCGAACATCCTGAACAGGCGTGCAAGCGGGGCACGCAGAACGAACACCATCGTTTCGTCCTTCTCTTCCCGGAGCCTGTAGCCGCGTCCATCCATGAACTCGACTATGGCGGACCGGTGTTCGGAATAACTTCCGGGGGCCCTCATATGCCTGCTCCCGTATCCGAACTTCGGATAAATCGCAGAAAACGCAAGGAGTATCAGCGCTATCTGCCACAGCGAATCATAGCCGTTGCGGAACATCTCGGAAAGGTCCGCATTGGCCAGGTCGAGTCTTACAAGTAAAAAAAGAATTATTACCAGAACTATGAGGATATAGAGGTAATATTTGGCTGCTCTGATCAAGTATTTCATATACAGACAAAAGTAGCATATTTTTTGCTATTTTTGCAATTGTTAACATTAAACTCAACTGTTATGGAAAGAGAAGATCCTCTTGAGAGAATAGAAAGAGAGCGCAGGGAGAAGTCCCAGGGCGGGTCCCTCAAGACTGTCATGTACGCTCTTGCAGCAGTTGCTGCCGTGCTATTCATCGCTCTGGTTGTAGTATGGGTGAGCAAGTCCAAACTCGTGAACGAACTCAATGTCGAGAAGGAAGACCTTACCAGCCAGATAGAATCTCTCCAGTCTGATTATGAAAGTCTGTCTTCCGATTATGACGCAATCAACTGCCAGCTCGATTCCTCCAGGGAGGAAGTCGCCCAACTGGTGGAACGCATCAAGAAGACGGATGCCACGAACAGGGCAAAGATGCGCCAGTACGAAAAGGAACTGGGCACACTGCGCAGCATCATGCGCAGCTACGTAGGTCAGATCGATTCCCTGAACACCCTTAATCACAAACTTACTGCAGATGCCGCACAGGCCCGCAGGGAAGCGGCCGCGACAAGCGCACGCAACAAGGAACTCACTGCCAAGGTCGAGGACCTCAGCGGACAGGTCGCAGCAGGTTCCATCCTCAAGGCAAGAGGCCTGAGCATGGAGGCTTACAATTCCGGCGACAAGCGCATAGACAACAGCAGGAACGTCAAGAGACTGCTTGTCACGCTAAGCCTCGTGGAAAACGAACTTGCCCCGAAGGGCCCTCTCAGAGTATATGTAAGAGTCATCTCTCCTTCCGGAGCCCTGCTGCAGGACGGAACCGGCGCAAGCTTCACGTTGGGAGCGGAAACACTTGACGCCACGGCTTCACGCGAAGTCGACTACGAGGGCAAGGAGGTCGAGATGAGCATCTACGTGAACAACATCCCTGCCTTCGAGAAAGGAATCTACACTATGCAGGCATACACCTCTCAGGGTCAGATAGGCTCTGCCGAGATGCTGCTCAGATAATGATTTACATCCACGTCCCCTTTTGCAGGAGTTTCTGCACCTATTGCGATTTCTATTCGGAAATCGTTCCGGGGGATGATGAGTTCGGCCGCTACGCAGATTCGCTGCTCTCTGAAATAGAGAAGCGCCGCGCAGAGATAGAAGCCACTCTCGGAACAAACACCTTGTACATAGGAGGAGGCACCCCGTCGGTGCTTCCTCTTGATATTCTGCGCCGCATAACGGAGGCCCTCCCCTACGGTCCTTACGACGAGTTCACCGTGGAAGCAAATCCGGACGACATAGTACGCCGGGGCCCCGGATACGTGGAGGGCCTGCTGGAACTGGGGGTGAACCGTATAAGCATGGGAGTGCAGTCCTTGTCCGACACTATCCTGGAATGGATGAACCGCCGCCACGACTCGGACGCGGCACGCCGGGCGTTAAGTATCCTTCGCGAGTCAGGCGTGAGCAACATCAGCGCCGACGTCATCTTCGGCCTTTCCCAATTGGACAACCTCACCCTGGAACAGACCCTCGACGGGATACTGCAATCCAGGCCCGAGCATATATCGGCATACCAGCTTTCGATCGAGGAAGGCAGCGCCCTGTGCCGTATGGTACAGCAGGGAAGGTATTCCGAGGCTTCCGACGAGCAGTGCCGCAGCCAGTACGAACTGATCTGCTCACGCCTTGAAGCGGCAGGCTATCATCATTACGAAATCTCCAACTGGGCTCTTCCAGGCCGTGAGGCAGTGCACAACAGCGCCTACTGGAGCAGGCAGCCCTATGTGGGGCTCGGTCCGGGAGCGCACTCCCTGCAGGGAAGCAATGTCCGCAGCTGGAACTCGGAACAACTGTACGGCTGGAGCACAGCGGGGCAGGAGACTCTGTCCGAAGAGGAAATCCGCGAAGAAACCCTTATGCTGGGGCTTCGCACTGACCGCGGAGCGGACGGGATAGTGATTCCTCAGAAGGACTGGTTTGTATCCGACGGAATCATCGCCGACATCATATCGCGGCGGTCTTGACCTTGAGCCATTCGGCAATTTCTGCAGGAAGAAGTGGCGCCAGAGTTTCGTAAACCCTTGAATTATACGCATTGAGCCATTCCAGTTCGGACGGGCTCATCATTTCCTTCAGGATGGCGGAGGTGTCGAAATGGCAGAGGGTGAGAGTATCGAATCCGTACCAGCGTCCGAACTCCGTAGCCGGCAGTTCCGTGACCAGAACCAGGTTTTCGTGCCTGATGCCGTGCATCCCCTCTCGGTAGATTCCCGGTTCGTTGGAGATTATCATCCCCGGAAGCAGAGGCTGGGTGTTGAAATTCTGCCGTATGTCCTGCGGACCTTCGTGAACCCCCAGGAAGTATCCTACCCCGTGTCCGGTTCCGTGCCCGAAATTGCGGCCCGCCTTCCATAGAGGCTCGCGGGCGATGGCATCTATCTGGCACCCTGCCGTACCAGCAGGGAACACTGCCATGGAAAGGTCGATGTGTCCCTTGAGGTCGATGGTATAGTCTTCCATCTCCAACCGGGAGCATTCTCCCAGAGGCACCGTCCTGGTTATGTCCGTAGTACCGTACAGATACTGGGCGCCGCTGTCGCATAGAAAGAGCCCCTGCTGGTGCAGGATAGGCGCATTCTCGCGTGGGGTTATATAATGAGGCAGGGCGGCTCCAGGTCCATACGCAGCTATGGTCTCGAAGCTGTCTCCCATATAGCCTTCTCCCGCGGCGCGCAGCTGCCCCAGTTTTACCGATGCGTCCCACTCGGTAATTATCTTCCCGTTGTCCAGAGAGCGCTCTAGCCAGTACAGGAACTTCTCCATAGCGACTCCGTCCACTATGTGGGCGCGGCGCATCCCCTCCAGTTCCACGGGGTTCTTCACGGCCTTGCGCAGATTCACGGGACTCTGTTCAGAAACCGTGCGGCAGGAAAGGAGACTGCTCAGATGATAGTTGAGGGTCCCTGAATCCACCAGCAGCGTACCCTCGAATTCGCTCAACGCGAGCGCGGCGTCTTCGTACGGCAGGAGTTCAATGCCCTGGGACAGAAGACTGTCGAACGTGGCGGAAGTGTCCGGATCCTCTATCTCGCCCTTCAGCACGAACCATTTGACATAATCCTCACCTACCAGCAGATAGGAAATCACGAACGGGTTGTAGTCTATATCCTCTCCCCGCACGTTAAGCAGCCAGGCAATGCCGTCCAGACCGCTTACCAGGGCCGCGTCGCAACCCTTTTCGGCCAGAACCGCACGCAGCCAGCTCAGTTTCTCCTCCAGGGATTCCCCGGGGGAAACGCTTATTATCGGAGTCTGAGGTATGAGGGGCCTGTCGGTCCATAACACGTCCAGCAGGTCCGGAACGCTCACGAGTTGGAAATTTTCCGAAAGTTCCGCCATATCGGCCGCATTCTGGCAGAGCCCGTCCACGGCAACGATGGAATCCGCGGCAAGAGTCTCGCCGAGCCACTGCGGAATGAGAACCTGCTCGGGAATCCTGGTTTTGTGCAGCACTACGCCTGTTCCTTCCAACTGAATGTTCGCCTGTATGAAATAACGGGTGTCCGTCCACAGTCCGGCGTGGTCCAGGGTTATCACAACATCTCCGGCCTCGCCGGTAAATCCGGTAAGCCACTCCACCTGTTTCCACCTGCAGGCGGGATATTCGCTTCCGTGCGGATCACTGCCTGTAAGAATAACCGCATCCCAGGCTTTTGCACGCATAAGTGCACGCAGATTCTCTATTCTTTTCGCATAGACATTATCCATAACCCTATTATTGATAAACCAAACGAAAATACTCAATTATCGCTTCAAATCAAATTCTTATCATATCCTTCTGTACCGGGCAATGCCGTGACGCCGGCTGGCGTGAAATTTGCAGCAAGACTGGGTATGCGCAAAGCACTGAAAACCATATTGCTGCTGGTGGCACTGTTTGCCTCCGGCGGCATTTCGAGAGCCCAGACCGACGGGTATGACGTATTTGTACCCATAGCAAAATACCTTGCAAAGGGTGATGCAGACGCCCTGTCCGCCTGGTTTGCCGAGAATCTGGACGTGGAAATCATATCTTCGAATGCCGACTGCAGCAAATCCCAGGCAAAACAGATGCTCAAGGCCTTCTTCGAGTCCTACACCCCACGTTCTTTCGATATCACGCACACTGCCGGGAAGGCCAATATGAAATACGCCCTCGGCAACCTGAGCGCCGGGGGCGAAAATTTCCTTGTGACTATCTTCGTGGGTTGCAAGGAAGGCAGTTACCTTATCCAGCAACTCAAGATAGAGAGAAGTTAGACTCTCTGTCCGTATGAACGGTCGGTGGTGTTGACTGTGATGGTCTCTCCGGTCTCGATGAACAGAGGAACCATAATCTTTGCGCCTGTCTCGAGGGTGACTTCCTTCAATGCACTTGTAGATGCGGTGTTTCCCTTTACAGCAGGCTCGCTGTAGGTAACCTCAAGAGTTACATAGGTTGGAAGTTCGCAGGTAAGGCAGCGCTCCTCTTCTCCTGTAACGAACATCATCTCTACGTGCTGACCCTCTTTCATAAGGTCTGAATTGTCGACCACTTCCTTTGGAAGTTTGATCTGCTCGTAGGTCTCTTCGTGCATGAAGTTGAAACCGTCCTCCTCGGCATAAAGGAACTGATATGGACGTCTCTCGACCTCTATGGTCTCGATTTTTGCACCTGCGGTGAATGTATTTTCAAGGATGCGTCCGTTCTCGAGGTTGCGGAGCTTTGTCTTTACGAATGCAGGACCTTTGCCCGGTTTAACGTGCTGGAACCACACAATCATACAAGGCTTGTCGTTGAATTTAAGGTAAAGACCGTTTTTGAAATCTGCTGTTGTTGCCATAAATATGTGTTAATTAATATTTTCTATGCCAGACTGCGAATTTAGGGATTCTGGCTCACTATTGCAAATTTTCTATTGCAGCGGCCACTTCTTCCAGCAGCCATTTCGGAGTGGAGGTGGCCCCGCAGACACCTACCGAATCGTCCGGGCGGAACCAGGACGGATCTATCCCGTCCGCGGACCCTACAAGATAGGTCCTGCCGTTGCAGGCGCGGCAAAGTTCGAAAAGCACTTTCCCGTTCGAACTCGACTCGCCGGCCACGAACACTATGACGTCGTGACTTGCCGAGAATTCCCTCAGCCTCTTGTGCCTGCCGCTCACCTGCGCGCATATCGTGTCATTCACGGAAACGGAATCGAAACTTGCGGACAGCCTTTTCTGCAAGGTCAGATACTCGTCCGGGCTCTTTGTCGTCTGAGAGAAAAGTTCCACAGGCGCGGTAATGGCCCCGGAGGCAATCTTATCTTCCAACTGCGAAAGGTTTTCGACCACTACGGCACCCCCGTCGGTCTGGCCTACAAGGCCCAGAACCTCGGCATGGCCGATCTTGCCGAAAATGACCACGCTGCCGCCGGAAGGACTCACCCTCTGCCAGGCTGCGCGTATGTCCTTCTGCAACTTGAGCACCACAGGGCAGGTGCCGTCCACCACGTCAAGCCTGCGCTCCCTGGCAGCGGCATAGAACTGCGGAGGCTCCCCGTGGGCGCGGACCAGCAGGCGTGAACCGGGTTCTACGTCGGAAATGCTCCCGACCGTCACCAGGCCCTTCCCGGCAAGTCGCGAAAGTTCTTTCTCGTTATGGACTATCTCTCCGAGGGAATACAGCACGGCGTTGCTTTCCAGTATCTCTTCCGCCTTGCGGGTGACACTGATTACACCGGGGCAGAATCCGGAATGCGGGTCAACAACTACCTTCATCTATTCAAGAATGCCGAATTTCCCCTGGATGACTCCCTTGACCCAGGCAAGTTCCTCTCTCATGGTCATATCGGAATTGTCCAGAACTATTGCATCCGCTGCCCTCTGAAGAGGAGAAGCCTCCCGGTGGGAATCCATATAATCACGTTCCTTGAGGTTTTCCAGGACTTCTTCCAGAGTAGCGGTGCTGCCCTTGGCGGAAAGTTCCTGGTAACGGCGCTGGGCTCGTACACGGTCCGATGCCGTCATGAACAGTTTCAATTCCGCGTTGGGGAAGACGGTGGTTCCTATGTCACGGCCGTCCATGACCACACGGCCATTGGCTGCAAACTGGTGAAGTCTTTCGTCCACCCAGTTGCGCACGAAAGGCAGGGCCGAGACGGGACTCACCCAGGAGGATACCTTCATCGAACGGATTTCCTGTTCCACGCATCTGTCTCCCATAAAGGTCTGGCTGCCCAGGACAGTGTATTCAAAGTGTGCATCGAGTTTTTCAAGAACAGTCTTGAGTCGAGGTTCGTCTATGCTCTGGTCCTGCGTTATCACGCCTTGTTCCAGAGCGGCAAGTGTCACGGCACGATACATCGCCCCCGAATCCAGGTACAGGAAAGAGAACTCGGACGCAATGAGTTTTGCAAACGAGCTTTTCCCCGTAGAGGAATATCCGTCTATGGCAATGATGATGTCTGGTATTGTCATTTCTTGGAGTATTTGTCCGCTTTCTCTCTCATTCGGGCTGCACGGGTTTCACTGTCCGGGTGTGAAGAGAACATCTTCTGCACTTTCGATGCCTGGGAGCCTGTCGAGAGTTTGACCAGTTTTTCAAGGGCGGTCGCCATGCTGTAAGGGGTATGGCCATGCTCTACCGCGAACTGGAATCCGTACTCGTCTGCGGCGAATTCCTGCTTCTGAGAATACTGAGAGCTGATATATGATTCACCCAGGTCTCCCAGGACTCCCTTGGAGAGGGTAGCGATGGTTGTTCCTCCGGCCGAGGCGATGACTCCGCGCGCTGCCGCTGCAAGATAAGCGTTCTTCATGGCATGCTTTGTATCCTGATGACTGACGTGACCGCACTCGTGGCCGATTATGGCCATAAGTTCGTCGTCGTTCATAATGTCCATAAGGCCGCTGTATACTCGTATTGAACCGTCTCCGCAGGCAAAGGCGTTGACCTCGTCGAGTTTGTAGACCTTGTAGTTCACCGGCACGCCGTCAATGTCCTTGACACTGGCAAGCAGGTTGTTCAGACGCTTTGCATATGTGCCGTTGTCTATGGTGTTCTGTGCATCCAGCTGCTGTACGGTCTGCTGGCTCAGTGCTATGACCTGGGCATCGGTTATGGTCACTGCGCTCAGCGCCATTTGGGTGGCCTGCTGAAGCTGTGCCGTATCCCAGTTGATCTTCGAGATAAGGCCACACCCGGAAAGAGCCAGGACGGAAATGATAATCAATGCAATCTTTTTCATATCTATACAAACATTTTTACGTTTTCGGACGTAATCTCGGCATCTCCGAGTATGAGCAGGCGCTCGACTACGTTGCGCAGCTCCCTGATATTCCCGGTCCAGGACCTGTTCTGGAGTGCCTCGAT
This sequence comes from Bacteroidales bacterium, assembly GCA_024401805.1. GTDB lineage: Bacteria > Bacteroidota > Bacteroidia > Bacteroidales > UBA932 > Cryptobacteroides. Next base: position 16,333 of record JAKSKG010000010.1, on the reverse strand, counting down.
GGCTTCCGGAAGGAAAGTCTTGCGCTGCATTGCGCTCTCGGAACAGATCTGCTCCACAAAATATTCCACAAGCAGCGGAATGTCAGATTTCCTCTCGTCAAGAGAAGGCACCTGTATTACTATGACGGACAGACGGTGGAACAGGTCCTCGCGGAAACGGCCTGCCGCAATCTCGTCCTTGAGGTTCTTGTTGGTTGCAGCAATGACGCGCACATCCACCTCTATGTCCTTGTCGGAACCCACGCGTGAAAGTTTCCGTTCCTGCAGGACACGCAGCACCTTGGCCTGGGCCGCCAGGCTCATATCCCCGATCTCGTCCAGGAAGAGAGTGCCTCCGTCCGCCTGCTCGAACTTGCCCTTGTGCTGTTTTATGGCCGATGTGAACGAACCCTTCTCGTGTCCGAAGAGTTCACTCTCGATGAGTTCCCCCGGGATTGCCGCGCAGTTTACCTCGATATACGGCATTGCGCTGCGCTCGCTCTGCTCGTGAAGGCTGCGGGCGACAAGTTCCTTGCCGGTACCGTTGGCACCCATTATGAGAACTCTTGCATCGGTGGCGGCCACCTTCGAAATCATCGAGCGTATGTTGCAGATCGCAGGGGAATCCCCTATCATCTGCTGGCCGTACGCCTTCTTGCGAAGTATCCTGTTCTGTGTCACTATGGTCGCCTTGTCGGTGGCATTCTTGATGGTGATGAGTATGCGGTTGAGGTCGAGGGGCTTCTGTATGAAATCGTAAGCCCCCTTCTTGATGCATTCCACAGCCGTATCTATGTCCCCGTGACCGGAAATCATCACAACGGAGCTGTCCACACCTTCCTGCTGAAGCTTCTCAAGCACATCGACACCGTCCATCTCCGGCATCTTGATATCACAGAATATCACGTCGAAATGGTCCTTGAGGGCCATCTCCAGCCCTTTTGCTCCATCCTCGGCGGTCTCCACCACATAACCCTCCTCAGTGAGAATCTCACCCAGAGAGTTGCGTATGGCACGCTCATCGTCTACTATCAGAATACGCATAATAAAACCAGATTATTCAATATAACTTGCCAAAAGCGTGGCGGATTCTGCCGGAATCACTTCAAGAGAGCGCGAACTGCAGCTGACAAGCGCTGTTTCACCCTGCTTCAGTGATACGCGGCCCTCGTCCGTTACAAGCTCTGCGGCACCTTCCGTGCAAACCAGGATCAGGAAGGAATCCAGTTTGGAGATATCCTTCTTCAGAGGAGCGGACAGGCTGTAGAGGGAAGTTGTGAACTGCGGACAGCGGACAAGAACGTTCTCCGCATCCGGAAGAAGTTCATACGACGTACGGTAATCCTCATTAACGTTATAGTCCAGCGCCTCTCTGGCCAGGTCGACATGCAACTCGCGCGGTTTGCCGTCCGCTCCCTTGCGGCCATAGTCATAAACCCTGTATGTCCTGTCGGACGTCTGTTGAATCTCGGCCAACAGGCAGCCGGAGCATATCGAATGGATGCGCCCGGGAGGAAGGAAGAACACGTCTCCCTTTCTGACCTCGTATCTGGCAATCACATCCGTTATCCTGCCCTCCCGGACAAGATTGTCGAACTCCTGCTTTGTAATCCTGTCCGAAAAACCGCAGTACAGGCTTGCGCCGGGCTCGGCATCGACTACATACCACATTTCCGTCTTGCCGTTCTCGCCGTGGACACGCTGTGCCATTTCATCCGACGGATGCACCTGGATTGACAAATCGCTCTTGGAGTGAATCAGCTTCACCAGAAGCGGGAACTTGTCCGGAAAGAGTTCCGACAGCCTCGGCCCCAGAATCTCGTCACCGAAAAACGGCAGCAGGTCATTGAGCGCGATTCCGGAAAAGGAACCGCCGTCAACCTGGGTCTGATGCTCCGGATAGCCGGAAAGGACCCAGTTCTCGCTGCCCCAGATCATAGGCCTGAGCCAAGGTTTGAATTTCAGAGGCTGCATAAACTATATCAAAGGTTCTGCCGTCATGGCCTCCGGCTGAGGGATGCCCATCAGCTTGAGGATTGTAGGTGCCACATTGCAAAGGGCGCCGTCCTTGACCGTCTTGACAGAATCGCCGGCATTGATGACAATGAACTGCACCTGGTTCAGCGAATGGGCGGTATTTGGCGTACCGTCATCGTTGACCGCGTAGTCGGCGTTGCCGTGATCCGCGGTCAGAAGCACTACGTAATCGTTTGCAACGGCAGCGTCCACAACTTTCTCTACAAGGCCGTCAATAGTCTTCACGGCTGCGCAGATTGCTTCGTAGACACCTGTGTGGCCCACCATGTCTCCGTTGGCGAAGTTAAGGATGATCGCATCTTCCTTGCCTGTATTGATTGTGTCAATAAGCTTTGCGGCAACCTCGGGAGCGCTCATTTCCGGCTGCAGGTCATAGGTCGCAACCTTTGGCGAGTTCACGAGTATTCTGTCTTCGTTCTCGAACGGAGTCTCACGGCCTCCGTTGAAGAAGAATGTCACGTGGGCGTATTTCTCGGTCTCGGCAATGCGAAGCTGGCGCTTCCCGGCCTTGGCGAGGGTCTCGCCCAGAGTATCCTTCACTATTTCCTTGTCAAAGAGGATATGAAGTCCGGTGAATGAAGCGTCATAAGGAGTGAGGCAGCAGTAATACAGAGGAATCGTATGCATTCCCTCCTGAGGCATATCGTTCTGGGTAAGGACGTTGGTAAGTTCGCGGGCGCGGTCGTTGCGGAAGTTGTAGAAGATCACTGCATCTCCTTCCTCGACCTTGGCCAGAGGCTTTCCGTCCTTTGTGATGACTATAGGCTTGATGAATTCGTCCGTAACGTCGGCGTCATAGGATGCCTGGATTCCTTCCAGAGCGCTTTCGAAGGCGGCGCCCTTGCCGTCTACAAGCATATCATAGGCTTCCTTGACACGGGCCCACCTCTTGTCGCGGTCCATCGCATAGAAACGTCCGCACACCGTAGCCACCTTTCCGGTGGTCTGGGCCATCTTTTCCTCCAGTTCCTTCACGAAACCGTAACCGCTGCGCGGGTCGGTGTCGCGTCCGTCCATAAAGCAGTGGACATAGACGTCTTCAAGGCCGTTCTTCTTGGCCTCGGCAAGGAATTCGTAAAGATGATTCAGGGAAGAGTGCACTCCTCCGTGCGAGCAAAGCCCGAAGAAATGCAGCTTCCGGCCGCTCTGCTTTACATAATCATAGGCAGCCTTGATCTCGGCGTTCTGCATAAGGGAATGGTCCCTGCAGGCCATGTTAATCTTTACCAGATCCTGGTAAACTATGCGGCCTGCGCCCAGGTTCATATGCCCTACCTCGGAATTGCCCATCTGGCCGTCCGGAAGGCCCACATACTCGCCGCAGGCATTCAGGTGAGAATAAGGATATTTCGCGCGGAGGCTGTCGATGAAAGGCTGGCCCTGCGTGTAAATTGCATTAGAATGGTCGTGGCGACCTTCGCCCCAACCGTCAAGAATCATCAAAAGTACTTTTCTGTTCATAATGTATGTTATTCAACTCCGCGGGCGCGAAGAAGTGCGCCTGCATCAGGATCAGCGCCACGGAATCGCTTGTAAAGTGTCATAGGTTCCTCGCTGCCGCCCATCTCGAGCACATTGTGGCGGAAGGACATTGCTGTTTCCTTGTCAAAGATTCCCTTCTGCTTGAAGAGCTCGAAAGCATCCTTGTCCAGGACCTCGGCCCAGAGATAGCTGTAATATCCTGCGCTGTATCCGCTTGAACCGAAGATATGGTTGAAATATGTGCTGCGGTACCTAGGGATAATCTCATCGATGAGCCCCATTTCCTTTGCAACCTTGGCTTCGAAGGCATCCACGTCGATTCCCTCGACGCTAGTGAGTTCGTGCCACTTCATATCGAGTATGCTGGCAGCGCAGAGCTCGCCGAGCACGAATCCCTGGTTGAAGTTCGCGGCAGCCTGTACCTTTGCCACGAGTTCTGCAGGAATGACCTCGCCGGTCTGGTAATGGAATGCGTAGGTTGCAAGCACCTCAGGCTCGAAAGCCCAGTTCTCGTTTATCTGTGAAGGAAGTTCTACGAAATCACGCTTGACGTTGGTACCGCTGGTGCCCTTGTATGAGCACTGGGTCAGAAGTCCGTGCAGCGCGTGTCCGAATTCGTGGAACATGGTCTCCACCTGGTCTATGTTAAGGAGCGCAGGCTTGTCTTCCGTAGGCTTGTTGAAGTTTCCTACGTTCACGATTACAGGGCGGATGTTCTGCCCGTCCGCAGTCTTGTACTGGTTGCAGAAATTGGTCATCCAGGCACCTGCCCTCTTGGTGTCGCGAGGATAATAGTCGGTGATGATGATGCCTATCAGCGAACCGTCGGAATCCGTAACCTTGAAGGCCTCGCACTCGGGATTGTAAAGAGCCACGTCCTTTAGAGGTTCGAACTGTACGCCGTACAGACGGGTTGCATTCCCGAACACACCGGCGCGTACGTTCTCCATCTTGAAATACTGCATCACCTCGGACTCGTCCAGGGCATAGCGGGCCTTGCGGAGCTGCTCGGCATAGTACATATAGTCCCAAGGTTCCAGCTTGAATCCGGCAAGTTTCTCCATGTCGGCGAGTTCCTCCCTGGCACGGGCCATCGCAGCATCCATGATCGGCTGCAGGAATGCATCTACAGCCTCCGGGGTGCCGGCCATCTTGTCATGGAGTATCCACGCTGCAGGGCTGTCGTAGCCGAGAAGGTTGGCCTTCTCGATACGGAGCTGCATCATACGCAGGATAATTGCCTTGTTGTCCTTGTCATTGCCGTTGTTGCCGCGCATGGAGTAACCCTTGAACACCCTTTCCCTAAGGGCGCGGTCCTCTATGCTTGCCATCTGGTCATAATAGTTGGCTACGGAGAAGCCGAACTCTGCCTTGAAGGCGTTGCTCTCGGCAAGCAGGTTGTTGCCGAATGTGAGCACCAGCGAGGAAAGTTCGCTGTTGATTTCACGCAGGCGGTCCTGCTGATCGGCAGGAAGACCTATACCGTTGTTCACGAAAGAATCGTAATAATCCTTGAGGAGCATCTGCTGCTCACGGGTGAGATTGCTCTGATCTGCGTCATAGACGGCCTTAACCCTCGCAAAGAGATCCGCATTCATGAAAATGTTGTCGGAATGCTCCGTAACCATAGGCATAGCCTCGTCCACGATGGCGTTGAGGGACTCGGTGGCGTCGCTCTCGCTCACGTTGAAAAGAACGTTGGTGACTTTCTCGAGAATCTCTCCGCTGCGGTCGAGTGCTGCGATGGTGTTCTCGAAATCAGGAGTTTCCTGATTTGCGATTATGGCATCGATTTCCTGGAGCTGCTGCTCTATTCCGGCCTTTATGGCCGGGATGTAATGCGCTTCCTGAATCTTGTCGAAAGGAGGGATTCCATAAGGAGTGTCCCATTCTGCAATGAACGGGTTCTGATTGTTACAAGCTGTCATAGCAAGCAATGTTGCTGCAAATAATGCTGCCTTTTTCATATTTGATTATTTATACAATTTTTCTTTGGTGTCGGAATATACGAAATCGTCTGCGGAATTGACCGTAAACTGGAAACTTCCGTTGTATATGGAGAGTATTCCTGTCACGTCTATCCTGCGGCTGCCGTCCAGAACGTCTGCAGGTATAGGGTAATTCGCAAACTTGCAGAATCCGCTGGTACGGATCTGTACCTCTATGCCGGACGGAGTGCTGAAATACTGGCTCACGCTGTATGCGGCCTTCTCTATGGCCGGATAGCTGCCGTCGCCCCTGAGCATGCCTACGCTCACCTGGTTTCCGTTGTCGTCCAGAAGGTACTCGTTTCCGCTGCCCACCAGGCAATCGTCCCAGCATCCGGCATACAGATACTCTTTCATCTGTGATTCGCTCATTGCCAGAGTCTTGATTCCGTGGGTCTTGCCATACTTTTCTATCCCGTTGGTATCCGAAAGGAATATGCGGTTCGTATAGGATTTCTTGTCCTTGTTGGAGTCCAGATACAGCAGACAGAATATCTCGTCCGAATATCTAAGGTTCCGGATTGTCACCAGGCTGCCAACGAAACGGCTTTTGGCCTGGGTGGCGGTCTTTCCGTCCGGGAAATCGGATTCCTTCATTTCAATCGGCTCGGCAGGGACGGCCTCGGCAGGATTGCCGCGAAGTATATGCTTGTCAATAAGATAGCCTATCTCCATATATGAGGTCTCATACTCACCGGACGGGTCGGCGAAGCCTATCTGGACCATACCCATCCCGCCGTAGTTGCCGGATTTGAAACCGTACATTCCAAGAGTGAGCCCATCCAGTTTCACATACACGGTCTGGCCCGGAAGATAGTCGTTGTACAGGCCGTTCTTGCCGACCTTGATCTCCATACCCCCGGTCTGGTCCTGAATGAAGAAACTTTTATAGAAGTTCCCCGGTTTGTCCGTGGAAATGACCGTTCCTTTGATCACCGCACCGGCAAGAAGAGCCTTCTGCTCGTCTGTAGGAGAGTATTTCTTGTCGCCGGCCGGCATCTCGAACGGGTTGCCGGTCTTGTAACAGGAAGCAAGCTGGGCTATGGTGATGATCTTGCCGAAGTCGGAATCCTGATAATAACGATAAGCGTCAGGAGCCTGGTATTCTCCCGTGAAAACGGGCTGGAACTCTTCTTTCAGAGACTGGCAGGAACAAAGGGCAAGAACTGCCGCAAATATTGCAATATACTTTTTCATACGCCTAGAATCTGAAATAAATGTTCAACATATAGTTTGCACCCTGCATATAGAAATACTTCGGATCAAACCTGTAATAACGGTCCTTGCCGGCGCTCTTGATAAGGCGGGTCTGTTCGTAGCCTCCGGTCTTGACCCAGGTGTTGTTGAGCATATTGTTGACCTGGAGCGAGAAACCGATATTATAAGTGCGCTTGATGTACCAGCTTTTGCCTATGCTGCAGTTCAAAAGGAACGCCGGATCGAATTCCTCCTGGGCCGCCATATATTCTATCTCGGACGGTGTTTCCACCCCGTCTCCGCCGCTGCAGGCGAAATGAGTGCGGTAAAGGGGATTCATATCCAGATGTGAATGGGCGAAATACTGTCCGTTGAGTTCGAAGAACCAATAGCTGTTTGTACGGTAGTTCAGCGCAAGTTCGGATGCAAGCTGCGGAGAAGACGGAACATAATGTTTCTGATAGTGGTCTACGATATACCCGTCTGCATCCTGGTCATAATAGGTAACCCCATCCTCGATCTTCCACACCTTGTAGACAGGATGGCTCTGCCAGTACGGGACCTCCTCGTCACGGATAATCTCTGCACTGTTGTCGATAGCCTGCACCATATGCGGGGTGCTGGTATAGATGTGCTCTCCCAGGCTCAGCACTGCGGAAAGCGTAAGGCCCTCGACAAAGAACGGAACCTTGACGCCCATCTCTATGCCCATATGGCGCTGGTCGATTCCCGTCATAGCAAAGTTGGTGAAGGAATTCTGGCTGTCGTCATAGAAGCTCATCAGATCCGTCTGATCCATTCTCTTCGTATAATAACCGGTGATTCTGGCGTTGTATCCTCCGTTGGAATACTGGTAAGTGAGATCGGTAGATACTGTCTTGACAGTGGTGAGGTTCCGGACAATGTCATTGCGTGTCCTGGCCGAGAGGAAAGACTGCTCGAATGTAGGAGCATCGTTGAAATAGCCCACGTCAGCGGCTATTCTGTGCCCTCCGTTTACTATATACTGGAGCCCAAGTTTCCCGGCATAGGTAAGGAAACTCCTTACCTCCGACTTGCCCTTGGAGCTTTCCGGGAACAGTCCCTTGCACATAAGGCCCTCTCTCCAGAATGACTCTCCTCCGATTCTTGCCGAGGCTGTCGCCGAGAAATTGCCCCTGGTATATTCTCCTCCGGTCCAAACCTCGGCTTTGCGCAGACGGGCAATGTAATCGTAACCGTATTTGCCTCCCTTGCCTATCTTCTCGGCAGTTCCGTGGGCAAGATAGTAATCAAGGTCGTTCTGGATTTTCGACTCGTCGAACGCGAAGTCACGCTCCGCAAACTGGTCTACGTTCAGATAGTACTGCCCACCGAGCAGGTCGGCGATTTTCTTGTAGTACTCCGTCCTGTTAAGGCGGAGCGAATAGCCGGCCTTGAGAGTGAAGTTCTCGGATGCCTTCCATTTCAGGTTTCCTGCCAGGTCAAGCTCGTTCTGGTCCTTGTGACGTTCCTCGACAGCATATTTGCTGCGCCCGTCCGGATTATTCATATTCACGTTGTAGAGCCTGTCCCAGTTGATATGCTGGTAGTTCGAATAGGCTGATATGGCCGGATTCCACATTTCTGCGGCCCAGGCGGCTTTCTCGTCGTTGGCGCGGTTGTAGTCCTCGTCCTCGATATAGGAATATGATGGAAGGTTGCGGTAATAGTCCGGACGAGGGTCCATTGCGTCGTACCAGTCCAGAGCGGTGTATCCGTTCCAACCGGTCCTGAACACCAGTGCGGCGGTAGCGCTGAATTCGCTTGACGGAGTGTAATCATACTTGAGCAATGCCACCGGTTCAAACGTTTTGCGAACCCTGGAATTGCGGACCTTGCCGTTCTGGTATCCCCAGTTGGAGTTGTACATATTGTCCCCCATAAGGTCGTAGACCTCCTGGGTGGATGCATTCTGCGCGCCTCTCTGCCCCGGGGAAACGAATGCCACCAGGGCAAGGCTGTTCTCGGGATCGATCTTCTTGCTTACTCCGCCGTAGAAAGCGAAATTGCGGTAGTACAGTCCCTCAACCCAGTCATTGCCTCCCAGACGGGCGCTGGCGTTGAATGCATAGGACCAGCCGTTGTCCAGAGGGCCGCTGGCGTAAGTCGCCATAAGCCGGAGCCGGTACAGCGCCGAATTGCTCAGAACGCTGAACCTCCAACCGGAGCGCACGCTTTCCGGAACGGCAAGAATGTTGGTGGTGCCGTTGAATCCTCCTACCCCGTAATCGGCCATCTCGAGTCCGATGGAGGTATCCTTGGAGCGGGTGGCCTCGTTGAGTCCGGACCAGAGGCCATACGGAGAGAGCCCTGTCATGGCGTCATTCAGCCTGACTCCTGCAAGGTATACGTCCTGGGTCTCGGAACTGTATCCTCTGTTGAGGTACCTTATGGAACTGAAGCCGTAGCCGGCAATGCTGGTATACGGGTCGTTGGATCCGAACAGTATGGTAGGATTGTCATTGTACCCCGAATCGTCCATATCCAGTTCCGAGAAATTGGAAGCGTCAAGTTCGTCCCTGTCTGCATTCAGAGGAAGCAGGGATATGAACCTGAGGTCCTTTTCATAACCCTCGACCACTATGTTCACCATAGACGGAGCATACCCGTCTGCCGAGAAGGACAGCATATAATTGCCGTTTGCCACATTGACTATCCAGAATCTTCCGGCGACGTCTGTCTTTGTGCTCCAGATTTCCTGCCCCTCGGAATAGATCTGAACCAGGGCATTGTCTATAGGCTCCCGCCCTATTCTGCTGACTACCGTTCCGGTCACAGTTCCCGCAAGCCCCTGGGCATTTGAAGGGAGCAGCACCGAAAAGAGCAGCATTATTGCCAGTAAAAGTTTGTATCTCATTCTATTTGCTGATTACGATATAGGTTGGATAATGGTCGGAATATCCTCCAATGAATGTCCCGCTTGAAAAAGTACGGAAAGGCGTTCCCTTGTACTGACCGCTCTGCTGGGTCATAAAAGGCTTCTTGAACACTCTTCCGTAATATTTGTTTTTCACTATCGGACGGATTTTTGCACCTCCGTGCGGAGCCCGGGCCATATTGTAATTCACCTGGATGATGTCATAGATGTTCCATTCGCCACGATATGCCAGAGAGCCGTATCCGTCCTCGAGCATCGTGTAGAACGGGCAGAAGAAGTCGTCTCGATACATTTCCTCCATTGTCCTGCGGCCATGAAGCCATTTGGCCTGGCTCTCGTCGAACGGGTTGTCGTTCATATCCCCCATCACGGCAATCTTGATTCCTGGGTATTTTCTTTCCAGAGCCCTTGCGTGCTTGTATATGATTTCGGAGCCCAGACTGCGGAGGTCACCGCCCTTCCCCCCGAGGCGTGAAGGAAGATGAGCCACGTAGAAGGCGTACATCTCGCCGTCTATGGTGCCACGGACCATAAGTATGTCACGGGTGCGGAAGTTTTCCTGAGCCTGTTTGTCAAGGGTTATGGGAACCCTGGTCCCTTCGAAACTGAAAGGAATAGACTCGCTGTCCAGATACTTGAACTGGTCCGGACGGTAAAGCAGGGCCACGTCCACCCCTCGGGTGTCCGGGCCGTCATAATGAACGATCTGGAAGTTTGCATCCGCAATCTGAGGGTCTGCGACCAGGTCCTCCAGAACGTTGCGGTTCTCTATCTCGGAAACACCGAGTATGGTATGATATGCACCGTTGTCATCTTTCATCGCACGGATGACCTGGGCCATATTGTGCACTTTCTTCTGATATTTGGCCTCGGTCCATTTGTTCTTGCCGTCCGGAAGGAATTCCTCGTCGTTCTTGGCCGGGTCGTTATAAATGTCGAAAAGGTTTTCCAGATTATAGAAACCAATGACATAATTCTTCCTATACTGGTTCTGGGCCTGAGCCTGGAAACCTATCAGAACAAAAAGTGAAGCAATCAGAAAAAACCGTTTCATAATCATCATCTGTTACTGTTCCACCACCAGTTGTCTCTGGTGGATTCGACTTTTGCCGCCATATCGGAGCCTATAGTACCGGGAAGATTCACAAAGAAATCATACCCTGTCATTTTCTCCAACTCATCCACTGTCATAGCCTGGGTGGACATGATGGCGCCGTCCGAATAATATCTGTGTTCGAAATAGAACCCTATCGCGGTATATCCGCCGGTGCTTCCGGTAATGCCCAGCGTGCCTCCCTTCTTATATCCCAGCAGGGCCTTGAAATAGCCGGACGGCACCGTCACCTCCCTGCCTTCGTTGTCGTATGCCACGTCAACACTGCCGCGGATATCGGCTCCTGTAACGACGTAAAGGGTATCGAACTGGTACGACCAGTTGCGCACGTAACCCTCTAGCGTAGCCCAGGCCTTCTCATTGAGTTCGCCCTTTTGAGGAGTCATATTGGTGAAATAGAAGGTAGTGACGTTGGTACTGTAGGAAAGCCTGTCGGCCGAAGGAAGCTGGTGGCCTCTCTGATACCCGGACGAAAATCCCTTGTACAGGACAGCCTGCTGCTGTGCAGACAGCTTGGGATCAAGGCTCCACTGGTCCGTACGCGAACCTCTGCCTATAAGGCTTTTGTTCAGAGGATAAGCCACCCATCTGGCAACCCTGGCATCATAGTCATACAGGAAGGAATAGTTCCTGCCCTCGTATTTCCCAACGGTCATATTGTGACTGTAGAAACCTGTCCCGCTGTCGGAGGTGTCCACTGCGGGAAGTTCCAACCAGGCAAGTTGCGAAAAAGTCACGCTGGAACGATATTTCCCGGAAGCGCTGCGAGCCTCTATCGTACAGGACCTTGCCGCCCCCTGCTCATTCGCAGTCCAGGACAGCACAGGATGGGCGTTGCCGCTGCCGGACGCATTGCTGAGCGATGCCCAGTCGCATTCCTCCTTGAATGACAGAGTCCACTCGGAATCGGCCTTGACGGATATGAACTGGTTTCCGGCCTGCGGCCCCACGGATTCTTCCGCAATTGTGACGGACACCGGCCCGTCAGAGGATTTTTCCTTTCCGCAAGACAAAAAAGCAGCAGCACCGGTTATGGCAACCAGCGCAACTGCAGCTATCCTCCGGAAAGAACTTTTCATCAAACTACTCCGCAGAATTAATTCCTATCATAAGCACCCTTGAAGGGCAGGAAACCTTGACCTGGCCTTCAGGAACGCTCACCTCATAATAATCCTCATCTGAAAGAGTTATCTCATACGGAGCATTTCCTGCACATCCCGCATTTTTCTTGAATGTAATTTTCTGGTCCCCGACAGAAAGTTCTCCGGAATCCCATCCAACTACATACATTCCTATCTTCGTAACTCCGGCAGGAATAGTGAATGTAGCGTCTCCTGCAGCGGAAGAAGTTCCGAGTTTGAGAAGATTGTCAACCTCTGTCCCATTGACGGTGGCAGTCTGTTTGCTGTCACCCTTGCTTGTATTGTCATAAGCTTTGGAGCCAAGAGCCCAGGAAATCGATGATGTCAACGGATGCTCAAGACCCTCAACTTCTATTTCAGTAGAAGCATCATAGCTGAGGATATATGCGTCCACGACCTCTGCTTTGCTGTCTGCCTCATAATAGTCATACTTTCCTGCAAGAACAACAGTTCCACCTTCGTGAATACTTGAAGACCAATTGTCCTTGTTCTTGACACTATACACGTATATGGTACCTGTCTCATCGGTAAGATCGAAGCTGCAATATTTGGAGCCGAAATTACTTACCGTTCCGGAAAGCTTGAAATATGTATTTTTGTCTGCTGCTGCAAGGAATTCGCTCACCGTCTTGGCCGGAGCATTCTCGTAATCTACCGGGGTACCTCCATCATCACCACTGCCGTCTACAAGACCTCCGTTCTCTGTGACAAGTTTTACGTCATCAAGCAGATAAGATTTTCCCGACCCCTTCTTGCTGTTCATAAAGGTAATGCTTACACTGGTCTGCTGGGCTAGAGTGAACTGCACGGTGTGCTGGGCCCAATCAGAAGAAGCCTGAATTGGGTCAGAATCCAGATAAATATAATCGCTCGAACCTGCTACTTTCCCATTGGTGAGTTTCGCATATCCAACCCGGTACTGACCTTCACCCTTGATGTAAGCCTGAATCTGATAGGTTCCCGGCTTAAGGGTATAGGATTTGGACATAAGTCGTCTGTTCTCGCGTTTGCTGTCATCTGCGTTGGTATCACCGCACACCTCACAGGCAACGGCTCCCTCTTTCACGTCTGAAGACTTTGCAAGAGCGGCATTGCCTTTCTCAAAATCCCATCCTTCAGGCTTGTCTGCGGTCCAGTCCTCGAAACTTCCGTTGTCCAGCAGATTGGTTGCCGTAATCGGTGTTATTGGGCCTGGGCCTACATCGTCGCCAGATGTTTCTCCATTGAGAGAATAGATGTATGCTGCGCCCTTGCCTACAGTCTCGGCAGTGCCACCATAATTCGTAATCTTTCCGTAAACTATTACCTCATCACCGACGTTTATCTGATCGAGTGAAGTGAATCTCTGGCCACCGAGATAATAAACCTGATAGCAGTAGAAATCCAGGCCCTCTCCGCTTGCATCATCCGTAATGTAGAAGAGCGCATTGCCGAAATCCTTGATGCCGCTTTCGTGCTTGGAACCGAACTTCTTGACAAATCCCTTGACATAATATGCCTGGCTGCTTTCCTGCCCGTCCGCAAGAGCCAGTGCAACTGCGTTGGCCTCTGACGCAAGGTAAGGATGCTCCTTTGAGCCGTCGTTCTTTATGGCTGCGCCTGCCTCTCCGGCCTGATTGACAGTAACGTATTCCTTGACAATCCCGCAGGAAACGGTGACGACTGCGCTGCGGTCATTACCAGTGTTTGCAAGAGCCTTCAGGACAACTGTCTGCTTGTTTGCAGACGCTTCACCTTTTTCAGGCTCGGCAGCCAGCCAGCCGGGAAGGTCCTTAATGGACCACGCGCGGGTGGCTACGAAAGAGATTGCCTGCTCAGAGGCTTCCTTTGAGAACTGTACCGTACTCTGATCAAGATCGATCCTGGGATCACCCAGATCTTCCGGTTTTTCCTGGCAACCGGCCAGCATTGCAACTGCTGCGAATGCCCAGAATAAAAGTTTGCGAGATTTCATATGCTTGTGTTATTGTTTGTTTCGTTTCCCGGCAAAGCCGTAACCTTCAAATTTACGAATTTTCCTGCAGAAAAAGAACCCTTAATCCACAATCAGTCTCGCAAGTTGCGAATCTGCCCGGATGAGCGAAATCAAGGAGATACCCCTTCGTAGGCTTCCTTTTGACAGATATTTAAGAAAAGACTCACTTTGCAAGGCTAAAAGATATTTGCATGAACAGCATTCTTATCGTATTTCCTCTCCTGACACTCCTGATGTTTGACCTTGGGCTTTCATTGGAATTCAAGGATTTCCTGATGGTACTGGCTGGGCTCTTCTTCATCGGTAACCGCGAGTCCATCATAAGCAATTTCGGAGTACTGGGGCTGAGCGTGACATCATTGCTGCTTGCCGCAGACCATCGTAATAGAAGTAGGAATGCAGAATGCCGCACAGGCTATAGCCGTGGCCACCAGTCCGTGCGTAAAATGGTTCTTTTGACGCACGACAAACGTGATCGGATATTTGGATGTTATAGCTTACGTTTCGTTTTGCGGATTATATGTTTTGATTGCAGGCAATGTCACTCGACATCCGTGACAAGGCGGACACTGCGTCCCATCGTACGATGGCTCGTCATTTTCACTATCAGACTACCGCCCCAGATGTGCATAGCGCCTACGCAGAACGAATCCCAAAATCCAGATTGCTCTACGGGATTGTCAGTAGATGACCAATAATAAAGTTCGTTGCCGACACCGATGATTCTCACATAAGTATCAGTGCGGTAGCCTGCAGCGACAAGACAGACGAAACCGGCAGCCTCGGCTGCTGACCAGGATGCCGCGTCATACGAAGATTGAATTTCACCTTTAAAGTCATCCGGCGCTAAGACAATACACTCCTCTTTGCCACAGACGGTGCAATGTCTTTTGAAGAGCTCGTAACGGGGTGATTCTTTTATATAAGAAGTATCTGTAGGATTGTAAGCGAACAGATAGCACCACTCTTCTGCGGACAATGTGCGCCAGCTGCCTTTTGACTCTGGAATGGCCTCTCCCCAATCGCGGAATTGTTCAGGAGTTATGCTTGTTATGTCAACCGGATTGGTTGACCAATCTCCATATCCCCAGCAGAACATGTCTATCTCTTCATCGTCTTCTTTCGGAAATCTATAATCACTACCTGGTTCACATTTAATCGAGTTAAAGCCATGCTGCTCGTTATAGAAATCCCATCTCCAGTCATTTCTTCTACTATGATATTTCGTATACAGATTGCCCTTGGAGAAGCGAATCCGCTTATTTTCACCTACGCTGAACACGCCCGGAAGAGCGAGTGGCTTGAATTTCTTACCAGTGAGAGAGAGTCTGCCGACCGTGTTGTGGACAATGTTGAGTTTGCCGTTCTTGAAAATGCATTGGGCTCCGTCCGTTGTAGTGAAGATGAGGGTGAGGGCCTGATAGTCTCCGGCAGGAACGGGGACATTGAAGAAGTGCACCCCTTTGCCGAGTGCAACACCCGACTCGCCAAGGTCAACGGTGATGCCGATCTTGTCCGTATCGGTGATGACAGCCTTGCCGTCTTCCACTTTGAAGTAGCCGCTCATCGTCTTGCTGGTGTCACTGATATCGATGAATCTGAGATTGACGTCATCCTGGGTGGTGTTGAACACTATCTGAAGAATGGAGCCAAGGCTACCAAAGGAAAATGTCTCATTCTCCTTTGATGAAAGTGTCTTCTTACAATACATAGGGACAATCTGGTTGTTGGCCAGAGTGTCCGGCCAATAGAGATTTGTTCCTCTGACGATTGACTGCGGGTAGTAGGCTTCCACTTCGTCACCTGCCTTGAACGGTGAATTCTCGCAATAGAATGTTCCCTTTGTGGTTCCAACACCACTTACTAGTTCGAAAACCGCACTTTCCGAAGCGTTCTTAACAAGGATTTCATCATTCTCCTGCCACAAGAGATCATACCTGTAAGCCATCTCCGCCTTTGTGGGTGGCATATTCATTTCCTCTGATTCCGCGCAAAAGGTCATGGGAGCGTATTTCCCGGGCTCGGGACCATTTTCCTTCCGGCAGGACACGGCGGAAAGCATTGCCGTGAGAGTTGCCAATACGATTAACGTCTTTTTCATTCTATTCTGTTTATGCTTAGTTCCATTCTTCAAATCCTCCGTCCCCATAATTTTCCTCCCCCATACCCCTGTTTCCTCCGCTCTGGCAAATGATTGAAAGAGTCATGATTTCTATTGTCTTCACCAGGGGAGACACATATAATGCTTGCTGTTCTATATTTGTCATTTTAATATCGTTTCTCATTCTTTCTCTCAAACATAATCAAAAAAATTTTCATCACACAAATAAAAATATGTCGGAATAAAAGAACAGGCTCTTCCGGATGTAGAAGAGCATTCTCAGTTAAACGCCTATGTCTGCGCGGATGAAGGGGCATTGCTAAAGTCGGCATCACTTGCCTTGCGGCGCTGGAGACCCTGAAACAGATGCTGAAACAAGTTCAGTACCTATGTTTGAAATCCAAATAAAAAGGGATTGA
>JAKSKG010000001.1 GCA_024401805.1 Bacteroidales bacterium | reverse complement strand
GGGGGCAGAGCCCCCTCAAAACGGAAGAAGCTCCAGACGAATGTCTGAAGCTTCTGTAGTAGACTACAAGTCCAAATTATCGAACTTTTGTGCCTCCTACGAGCGTCTGTTTATTGCTCTCAAAGAAATTTGTAACTCTCTCTAATAGATGCAAAACTATCTACTCATATCTTTTTCAATTCCTCAAAAAGAAACCCTAGTTCCGAGTATGTGTAATCCCTTATTTCTTTTTGCCTGTCAGCACTCGACTTGTTTGCATTAGTTATCGCAGATTCAAGTTTACCTCCTTTTCTTTCAAAATAACTGTGGAGACCACCACATTTATTGAAGAATGTACATTTTTTTTGATAGTTACAGTTTTGGTTTAAATCCTCCAACAATGCATCTTGGCTAGTATACATACGGGTGGAATATCGAAAATAATAGAGAAAAAATAGCTCTGAGCATAAATGCGTTTCAAAAAATTTGACTTCGCAATATAATCCTTTCTTTGGCTTAATAATAGGTTTCGAGTATTTCGCTTTTAAAGAAGCATATCGTGTTTTCTCTGGATTCTCACTCTTATTATCCATATCGATGATGCAAAATATGTAGCGAAAACCCTCGTTAATTCCATCAGATATTTTTTTGTCTAGGTCTTTTATGCTGGTATGTTTCGGATAGTCAGGCTGGATAGTCAAGTTTTTAAAAACTTCGCACAATGATTTAAAATAGTAGAACTCTGTTGGCCCTTCCCCTAAAATCAGAGTTGTCGTTCTCTGTTTTCCCATATTATTCTTCATCTATATTCACAAAAATACTTCCTAGTTCTGGTTTTGCTCCGAGTCGTCCGATGCGATAAGAATTGTAAAATGATAAATTTTTATGCAATCCAAACGAGTCTCCTCGTGAATATTCTGATGAAGCTTTATCTTTATTTTTTTCGACAAACCATACGGCTCCCCTGTTTTCATTGATAATGTCTTGTGACAATAACGCAGTTTCTTGGCTTGTGATTATTAATTGTGATTTATTGGAATTGTAAAGAAATACATTCAAATAATAGAACAACAAGTCATAATGAAGGTCCTCTCCTAATTCATCCAAATAAAAGACTTGTTGTCCAGTAATCATATCAAATAATGCATCAAGAATCCGAATATATTTTTGAGTCCCTCTTGATTGCAGAGATAATGGAACGCTAAAATGACCTTCATTCGAATTGTTAACAAAAGAAATTGATTCCATCGTAGTTTTAAGAAGGTCTTCTTTTATGTCGTTTGGTATATTTCCTTGTTGAACCCATTCTCGGAAATCATTTGGTACTATGCGGTCTTTTACAATTGGAATGAATTCAACTATATTCAAATCGGCTTTATTAAGCATTTGATTATAGAAGTTTCTCTTTCTGGGGTTTTCAAATGCAGCCTTCATGATGTCTACAATGCCTTTTTTGTTATCTTTTGTACCGTCCCCATCCCCATCAACATCATGGTAGTTATCCATAATCCAACTATGAAGTTTGATGAAAGGAGCAATATCCTCTTTATAGGCAATCTTTCGACAAACAGATAGAACGCTATGATTATTCAACGTGTTTTCACGAATGCTATCTTTTGTCTTATCTGCTAACTTGAGGCTAGGACCAAACTTAATGTCTGCCTGAACATTCTCTTCTATAAATGTTCGTTCGTAGAATAATAATTTAGATCCATTGGGATAATACCGAAGGGATTCATGAGTGATTCTCTTCTTGTCAAACACTACTTCATAGTCATATCGGATGCTATCTGCGTAAAAAGAAACGTACATTTGGGTAGGTTTATCTTTTGCTAGGATAAAAGGGAGATATCCGCTAATCCCAACAGATGCGTCAGACTTTGGATATACAAGTATTCGAAATACCTCATTTAAGGCTATAAGCATATTTGATTTTCCAGAAGCATTTGCTCCATACAGTATGCCCAGTTTATATAGGAATACATTGTTATCAACCTCTGAAATTAATGCTGATTCAGGACCTTTTGCCTCAAAATTTAATATCTGCTTATCTCTGATAGACAGAAAATTTTCCACCCAAAATTCTCTAATCATATTAAGAAGTTTTTAATAATAACGTAATACTGCTACAAAAATAGAAATAATATTTGGCATATTACAATGCAACTTGCGAAAATTTCGGAGGAAATCTCCAAATATCGAAAAAATGCCTTTAGAGCGTAGATTGAAATAGAGTAATAATAAAACAGCCTTCGAGGATTGCAGCCTTGCTTTCATAGACCAATCAACCCTTATCTTGAATCCTTTTGGATATTATTTTGGGTTCTGAAATCTGCGGACCTCTAACCATCGCAGTCAGCGAGCCCCCTTCGTATTTCGCGCTTTATATCAATGAATTACGGAACCGAAACCGCACAAAAAAGGACAAACCTTGCGATTTGTCCTTTTTCGTAGCGGGGGCTGGACTCGAACCAACGACCTCCGGGTTATGAGCCCGACGAGCTACCAACTGCTCTACCCCGCGATGTTTGGGATTGCAAAGGTAAGCTTTTTTTTGTAAAAAGCAAAACTTCCCGGAAAGGACTCCTGCCGAAAGCTATCCTATGAAGTTCAGAAGCGACTCGATGTCGTTTGCCGCGAAGCGTTTCTGCTCCCCGGATGCCAGATTTTTAATCTGAATCTCTCCGGCGGCGGCCTCGTCGCTTCCGTTGATGGAGATGAAGGCTATGCCTTTGCGCTCGGCATAGTCGAACTGCTTCTTGAGCTTGGTGCAGTCCGGATATATCTCTACCGGAACTCCCTTGCTGCGCAATGCTCCGGCCACAGGAAGTACCAGCTGCAGTGCAGCAGGATCCATATTTGCGAACAGTACTTTGGAAGAAGAACCGAGCCCCTCGGGATATTTGCCGAGCCCGCAAAGCACGTCGTAGATGCGGTCCGCACCGAAGCTTACGCCCACTCCGGACATGTCTGCGAGTCCGAAGATTCCGGTCAGGTTGTCATAGCGGCCACCTCCGCAGATGGAACCTATCTGCCAGTCCAGGGCCTTGACTTCGAAGATGGCGCCGGTGTAGTAGTTGAGGCCTCGTGCCAGGGAGAGATCTATCTCGCACTTTGTGCCGATTCCGGCAGTACCTATGTAGCCGAAGAGTTCCTCGAGTTCGTCGAGGCCCTTGAGCCCCTCGGCAGAGCCGGAAAGGATTCCGCGCATTGCGGACAGTTTTTCCTCATTGCTGCCGCTGAGCAGGAGAACCGGCTCCAGCAGGGAGACAGCCTCGGCAGTCAGCCCCTTTTCGAGCATCTCCGCCTTGACGGCATCCAGTCCTATCTTGTCCAGCTTGTCGATAGCCACGGTGATGTCAACCACCTTGTCCGGGAATCCGCACGCCTCGGCAAGGCCGGTGAGCACCTTGCGGTTGTTTATCTTGATGCATACGTTGACGTCCAGCCTGTGGAACACCTCGTCGATGATCTGTATGAGCTCGAGCTCGCAGAGCTGTGACTTGCTGCCAATCGCGTCCACGTCACACTGATAGAATTCGCGATAGCGGCCTTTCTGAGGGCGGTCGGCACGCCATACCGGCTGAATCTGGAATCTCTTGAAAGGAAATGAGAGCTCGTTCTGGTGCTGGACCACGAACCTTGCAAAAGGCACTGTGAGGTCATATCTGAGGCCTTTCTCACAAATCTGGGAGACAATGGGTTTGGATTCGTCTATCCCTGCGAAAGCGTCTCCGGAGTTAAGGATTCTGTACAGGAGCTTGTCGCCCTCCTCCCCGTATTTGCCCATAAGCGTGGAAAGGTTCTCCATGGCCGGAGTCTCTATCTGTGCATATCCGTATGTGCGGAAAACGCTTTTTATCGTGTCGAAGATATAATTTCGCTGGGCCATCTCCTGCTGAGAGAAATCGCGTGTGCCCTTAGGTATTGAAGGTTTCTGTGCCATATATCTGTGAATTCACACAAATTTAGTTACTTTTGCTCAAATTATCCGTCTGATATGAAAGATTTTGTCAAAATGACCCTTGCCGTAATCTGCGGCTTGTTTATAGTGTCGGTTCTCAGCGTCATCCTTACCATTGGAACCATCGGCGGAATAGCCGCTGCCGGTTCCGTACAGCAGCCTCTGCCTAAGTCCGGGATCCTGAAGATAGACCTTTCCACAATGGTGATGTGCGAGAATACTCCTGCCTCCAATCCTATGGCCCTGATAGGCGGCTCAAAGATGGAAAGCATCCAGCTGCTCAAGGCCGTCAAGGCCGTCAAGGCTGCCGCAGCAGACCCTTCGGTCAAGTGCATATACATACTTCCGGACAATTCGATGAATGAGAGTCTCGCATCATTGGAGGAACTCCGCAAGGCCCTGGAATTCTTCAGGGAGAGCGGCAAACCGGTTGTCGCATACACCGAGGCCCCTACCACGGGAGGATACTATCTGGCCTCTGTGGCGGACAAGGTCTATATGACATCCCACATAGGCGCATCCCAGATGTTCACCGGCGTGAGCAGCCAGCTGATATTCCTCAAGGACCTTCTTGACAAACTCGGCGTGAACGTGCAGCTTATCAGGCACGGAAAATACAAGTCTGCCGGCGAGATGTTCGTCCGCAGCAGCTCCAGCCAGGAGAATATGGAACAGAACCAGGAGATGATAAACTCTATCTGGAACACCCTGTCATCCCAGATTGCTGCAAGCAGGGACATTACGGTGGACGAGATCAATGCGGCCATAAACGCTCTCAAGCTTGTAGGACCCCAGGATTTCCTGGATTGCAAGCTGGTGGACGAACTGCTCACCGCAGACCAGCTCAAGGACAAACTTGCGGCGCTTGCCGGAGTCGAGAAATACAAGGAAGTAAAATTTGTCGGACTTCCAACCTATGCCGCAGCAAAGCTGCTTCCTACCAAGATAGAGAAACGTTCAATAGCCGTGATATATGCAGACGGTCAGATCGTTGACGGAAAAGAACCGGAGCAGGTGGCAGGGGACAGGTTCGCGTCTGTCATAGCCAAGGTAAGGGCGGACTCCACCGTCAAGGCCGTTGTGCTCAGAGTGAACTCACCTGGCGGAAGCGTACTCGCATCCGAAAAGATAAAGGCGGAACTGGACCTGCTCGGAGAGTCCAAGCCTCTGGTGGCATCGTTCGGAGACTATGCCGCATCGGGCGGATACTGGATTTCCAACAACTGCCAGAAGATATTCTCCGATGCCGTTACGCTCACAGGCTCGATAGGTGTGTTCTCCGCTATTCCGGACATAAGCGGAACCCTTAAGAACGTGGCCCACGTCACTGTCACTCCTGTATGTTCCAATGAGCACGGGGACATGTATTCGATGACAAGACCTCTTGACGCTGCGGAACAGGACTACCTGCACAAGTCGATAGAGACTGTATATGACAGATTTGTAAGCATAGTCAGCGCCGGACGGGGACTTGATCCCGAGTATGTCGACGAAATAGGGCAGGGCAGAGTCTGGACTGGTGCCGAGGCCGAGACAAAGGGGCTTGTGGACGAGATAGGAACCCTTTCCGATGCCATTCATTGGGCTGCTGTAGCTGCCGGAGGGGAGGATCCCGAGAACTGGGCGGTGACGGAGTATCCTGCTCCTATGACCGCTTTCCAGCAGATTGTGGCAAAGATGGCAGGTTTGCCTGATGGTGAAGACGTGCTGGCATCAATGGTGGACGGAATCAAGGTCCGCAAGGACATTGCCGTCATGCCATATCAGATAAGACTCTCTTTCTAGAGCAGAAGCATCACTGCGAACACGTAAAGAAGGTACCCCTGGAAGACGAGCTTGTTCCTGGACAGCTTGTCCGACAGTACCTGATCCGGATCGGATTCCGAAATTTCCTGAAGTTCTGTGAAATCCGGACGCCCTACTGCGGGCCATTTGGCAACAATCTGCCCGTCTGAAATATACGTTACCCCTCCGTTGGAACGGTTAAGCGTCATAAGAGTCCTGCGGTCTGCAAAGTAGCTGTCCGCAGGAGTGTCGTCACTTGCAAGCACAAGTGTACGGAATCCGTTTTTACCTGCATCAGAACGGAACTCGGACAGCTTGTCCCATTTCCTGAAGGAGGACGGATTGTATATGCTTACGACCATTACGTTGGCAGATACGGCAAGAGAATCGCAGTATTCTCCATTCCCGTCGAAGAAGGATAGGGTAGGGAGGTCCTCAAGACCGCTTTCTCCCTCGATGCCGAGTTCCGTCCCGCAATTCATAGGTGTATAATCCTTTAGAGGCAGGGTGGTCAGGGAGAATATGCAGAATGCCATCGTGGAAAGCTCGGCGAGGAAAAACCCTGCATATTTGAGTTTGCGGGGCTCACCCAACCCGGAAAGAGGGAGGAATGCGACCGCGCACAATACGCACAATACAAGATTCTTGAGCAGGCTCTGCAGATGAGTCAGGTGCAAAGCCTCTCCGAAGCACCCGCAGTCCATTACGGGATTTGCAATCCAAAGCACCAGGGTGATGATGGTGAAGAATGTCATCATTATGCCGGAAACCAGTGCTGTGATCTTTCTGAAAACGCCGGTCAGCAATGCGGCCCCGAGGCTGGCCTCTACCAAGGATAGGACGACGCCGATAGCTTTCGCCCCGAACCCGAGGAAAGCGATATGAAAGAAGCGCAGATACTCGCCTACGATCAGCGACGTACCCACCGGGTCCATAAGTTTGAGTATGCCGGATACATAAAATACAAAGCCGGCCAGAACTGCGCAGAACCTTCTCAGAGCCTTCATAATGCGGCGTCCACAATGGCTTTTATCTTTTCGAAGATGGAATCTGCAGGCAGCATCCGTCCTTGCGGGTCGGAGCAGTCTACAGGTATGAAAGAGGAATCTGCCGCAGCCTGTGCACGATACATGTCCCGTACTCTGGCCTGAAAGGCTATGTCGGCCTCGTGGATGTCCTGCGCGCCTTCAAGGTAGTCCCGGTCCCCACCGGCCCTGTTGCCTGCAAGACTTTCCTTTACAAAGTCGATCGGAACGTCCAGAAATATGTTGAGGTCCGGACGTGGGATTCCGAACCTGTTGTATTCGGTGTCGAATATCCAGTCCCTGAGTTCAGGCACTTCGTCCGCATCGGAAAGTTTGGCGCACTGGTAGGCTATGTTTGAATATACGTAACGGTCCAGAAGTACTGTCTTTCCCTGGTCAAGAGCCTGGCGTATCACGCCCGAAGCATCCCTGCGGTCCTCAGCGAACAGCAGTGCAACCAACTGGGGATGTACCTTGTCTATCGCCCCGAACCCTCCACGGAGGAACTTTCCTATGAGGCCGCCGTATACAGGAGCATCATATCTGGGGAAATGAATATATTCCAACGAGGAGCAACGCTGTTCCAGGTAACTGCGGAGCAGTGCCACCTGAGTGGATTTGCCGGCCCCGTCCAATCCTTCCAATACTACCAGCATACCGAATCCCGTTACTGTTCAAAGAGAGAAGGAACCTCGTCACAGTTGCAGCGCTTGCCTTTTTCCAAAGGGATGTCTGCAAAATTCTTGATGACAAGTATAAGAACCAGGATGCAGGCTGCGAATATGATCCAGTATTGCCTGCCAGGGAACACCTCCATCCAGCTTTCAATATCCCGGAACTTTTCCGTATGGCTTATGATTACGGCAAAACCGTTGTTCACGCAGTGCATGAGCATGGTGAGTTTGAGGGACCCCGTCTTGTAATATACATATCCGAACATGCATCCGAGTATGAAGGCCGGAACTGCCTGCCACGGATTTCCGTGAATGAGTGCGAAGAAAGCTGCGGAAATGATGACAGCCCAGACCGGTTTCATCTTGAACAACAGACCTCTCAGGACCATTCCACGGCACAGCCATTCCTCGAATATAGGAGCAAACACGGCAACGCACAGGAGATTGGCCCAAAGTGAACCTTCCGTAATGGATTCGAATATCTGTTTGAGCGCATCCGGCATCTGAGGCATCAGGTCGGATATAGCATCTGTGCAGAATGCTGCCGCCAGAGTTGCCACGGATACCATGATGCCGCATAATATGCCACCGCGTCTGCCGAAATGGTTGTTGTCCAGCAATGCCCCGGACTTGTTGATGCAGTTGGTGCGGCTCTTATATGCGGAATACATCATTGCCGGGATGAACATCAGCGGATATGACACGAGCATTCCGTACTGGATTGCATCATCCGGCTTGAGTATCAGGGAAAATATAACAGTGGCTATATTTCCCAGAAGACTGCCTACAAGGAGCCACCCCAATAGACCAAACATACCTCCCACAGTGGGGAGGTAGTAGGTATGGTGGCTCAGGTAATTGAAATTCCTGGTCCTTTTCATATTAGTAAAGAGGTGAAGGATAAATGCCCTTTTCAACAAGTTCTGCGAATTTGGCGACAACGGAAGGACGGTCTTCCTTGTAAGTTACTCCGAACCAGTGCGATGGTGTGGAGAGTACGTCACAGGTGGCTGTGCCGGCCTTGATCATGTTGTCTATTGCATATGGGATATAGAATTCGGTCTTGAGTTCCTGTCCGCTCTTTTCAAGGAATGACTTGAACACTTCCTCGCTCTTCTGGAAGTAGTCCGGGGTGAAGCCCCACATGTTCATCGAGCAAAGGTCCTTAGCGGCAAGCTTGACGTGTTCCTGGGTCTGAGTGTTGTCACCGGTTACGACACCGTCCTGGTCCGATCCGATGTTGAGGTGCTCCACGATATCGGTGAGATGCCTCTTGGAGTCATAGTGGCAGATGCCTCTTGAAACGAGTCCGTTCTCGCTCAAGGTGTTGTCGAGCTCGAAACCGATCACGCAATACGCACCTTTTGTTCCCTCGTGTTCACGGCACCAGTCTCCGAGTATCTTGAATGAATCCTTTCCGTAATAATCATCTCCGTTGATGACGGCGAACGGTTCGTTGATGACATCCTTGGCCATAAGTACGGCGTGGGCGGTTCCCCAAGGTTTCTGCCTTTCCGGATTGACAGTGTATCCCTGAGGGATCTTGTCCAGTTCCTGCGTTACGAATACGAACTGCAGAGGCTCTCCGTCAACACATTTCACGTTCTTGTATTTCTTCTCTACAAGTTTCTCAAACTCCTCCTTGAAATACTCCCGTACTATGTATACGACTTTTCCGAACCCCGATGCGACTGCATCATAGATTGAATAGTCAATGATTGTTTCTTCGTGAGGACCGAGTCCATCCATCTGCTTGAGTCCGCCGTACCGGCTTCCCATTCCCGCAGCAAGGACAAGTAATGTTGGTTTCATACAAATATGAGGTGTTATTAAATTTCGTATTCTGCAAAAATAACTAAATTTGCGGATATATGGAAGTGGATGAGAACACAATAAAGAAATCTTTTTGGAGGTATGCCGTCATCGCTGCGGTGATATGTCTGGTTTTCATGTTCATGAGGCGGGACAACGTGCTCATATGGATACAGACAAGACACACCCTGAACCAGCAGGAGAAGCGGATAGAGGCCCTCAAGGAAGATAATGTCCGTCTTGATTCCAGGATAGAGGATCTTGTGACGAACCGCGACAGTCTGGAAAAGTTCGCCCGCGAGACCTACGGGTTCTGCTCTCCCGAAGAAGATGTCTATATTGACGAATAGACTTCCGTTATCCTTACTACCGATGAAGCTTTTTCACTTATCCGGACCGCTTTGTCTATTCTGAGGCACAGCAGGGCCGCAACGTGTGAACCGTCCTCCCCGCTGAACTCCGGACATACGGCAACCACGGCGCTGTCTTTCTTGTCCGCTCCCTGCCTTATGTCCACGAACAGGTCGCTGAGCTTCTTTTTCCCGTTCATCCCCAGAGGGTTAAGATAGTCGCCTGCCTTCCATCCGCGCAGAAGGAAGGGAAACTTCATCACAGAGGAATCCGCCACGATAATCCCTTCCGGCTGTCTGGCCGATTCCAGTTCCAGTGCGGGAATCTCTTCGATACGGAAACTGCGGCCGTTGAAACTGTATGTTCCCGGACCTTCCACCACCATGCAGCCGTCTCCTTCGGTGATGTTGTGCTCGACAAGTTTCATTCCGGACACCACATAGGGCCCGAACCTTTTGCCGTTCAGCTGGTTCCCGCTCTGGACCGATGCCTGCAGCGAATTCAGCTGCGCCGCGCTGAGTTTGCCTTCCGTAAGCCTGAAAAGCAGATATTTCCAATGCTTGTCCCGAGTCAGCAGGCCCAGGTCTATGCTGCCGGGATCGAATCCGGACTTGCGGTAATAGTCGTCGGCAATGTCATCTATGTCGCGGAAATGCTGCATATCGGAGCCGAGCGTCCCGAGGAACGACGGGTTTATCCGGCCGAATACCGGGAACACCTCGTTGCGTATGCTGTTCCTCTTGTAGACGTTTTCCGAATTGCTGCGGTCTTCCCTCCATCCGAAGCCTTTGCTCTGCATCCATTCGGAGATTTCTCTCCTTTCCGTTCCGAGCAGAGGCCTGAGTATGGTTAGTCCGTTGACGGAACTGCTTCCGCTCATTCCGCGCAAACCCTTGGAACCGGTTCCCCTGAGCAGGTTGAGCATCAGAGTCTCGGCGTTGTCATTGGCGTTGTGGGCTACGCTTACCGCATCGAAGCCCTGCTCCCTGCAAAGCTGCGCGAACCAGTCGTAGCGCAGTTCCCTTGCCGCCATCTCGATGCTGATATGCTTCGATGCGGCATATTCCCGGGTATCGAACCTCTTTACGAAAAGAGGCATCCCTTGCTTCGATGCCCATTCCCGGACGAACTGTTCGTCGCCGTCCGATTCCTCCGACCGCAGGCCGAAATTGCAGTGGGCGACGGCAAAAGAGGCCCCGGGGAAAAGCTCCGGAGCCTTGTTTGCCATATACATGGAATCTATCCCTCCGCTGACTGCAAGCAGGACCTTCATCGTGCCAGGCTCTTGAATGTATAAGTGAAGTTGAAGGAAAGGAATTCCTTGAACTGTATCATTTGTGTGCCTTCCGGATGGGCGTCATTCTTGATAAGGACGATAGGATCGTAGATCAGCCAGGTGTTGGCGCTGATCTTGAAATATTTGCCGAGCTGCCAGCTGATTTTGTTGTCCCAGTTCACCCTCGTCTTGCGGAAAGGGTCGTTAAGGTAGTCCGTGAAGAGTACCAGCTGTGTCTCTATTCCGAACACGTCATTGACGGTCCATCTGGCGTTGGCTTTCATCTGGGCACCGAACTGGAACAGGGCGGAGCGGTAATTCGCGCCTTCCGAGGCATCCAGCCCCTCGTCCTTGAGCTTCATACCATAACTCTGACGCAGTATCTCCATATTGCAGATGGTGAAGCCTCCGGTCAGAGGCGCAATGCTCACGTCAAACCAGTTGTTCGGCTTCCAGTCCATACCGAACGCTATGTTCGTATATGCCGGAGCAAAGAAGGAAGACTTCAGCGTTCCGTCCCATTTGCCGGTAATCTCGTTCTTTTCGTACTTGTCCTTGGTATCTGTGAACTGAGAGCGGAAATCGTAGGATGCACTGTAGTTCCATTTGGAGTTTTCTCCGGTCCTGTAGGTCCATTTGCTTTCGAGGTAGATACGGTCTGCGCTCTTTTGGATAAGGTCCACCTTGTCCGCGGACCACAGGAAAGCATAGTTGAGCTGGAGACGGTTGCTCCAGTTCATAAGTTTCTTGCTGAAGTTTGCCTGCGCGTCAAATGCTGCGCTGAGGTTCAGTGTGTTGTATCCTCCCGCCGCCCAGTTCGTAAGGCTGGTCTGGTTGAATCCCAGATCGGTTACGGCACTGGTTTTCCAGTAATTCGGCTTTTGAGGCTCGGCCTGGACTTTCCCGGCGTTCTCGATGGCCTGGGCAGCCTCGTCAAGAGCCTGTTGAAGATTGTCCTGGCCGAATGAGGCAAGCGCCAGGGACAAGAATGCCATTGTTGTAATAATCCGTTTCATAAATCTCTAGTATGATATTGCGAATACGACCCTGCGGTGGGAAGGCTTGCCGGTGAATATGCACTTGCCCTCCTCTTCGCAAACATAACTGTCGACAGGGATGCACCTGATCGTTGCCTTTGTAGCGTCTTTGATGGCCTGCTCGGTCTCGGTGGTTCCGTCCCAATGGCAGAGAAGGAATTTCCCGGTCTGGATCTTTTCTTTGAATTCTTCCCAGTTGTCGCATTTCTCGACGTTGGCTTCGCGATGCGCGAGAGCCTTGTCATATATGTTCTGCTGAATCTTTTCCAACAACTCGACTATGTAAGCGTCGATGCCTTCCGTATTTTCGGTGCTCTTCTCCAGAGTGTCGCGGCGTGCTACCTCCACGGTTCCGGCAGCAAGGTCGCGACCGCCCATGGCAAGTCGTACGGGAACACCCTTGAGCTCCCATTCCGCGAACTTGAATCCAGGGCGGAGGGTGTCTCGGTCGTCAATCTTGACGCTGACTCCCTTTGCCTCCAGGGCTGCCTTGATTGCGCCGAACTTTGCTATGATTGCGTCGTGCTCATCGTCCGTCTTGAAGATAGGAACCATCACCACCTGGATCGGAGCCAGTTTCGGAGGCAGTACAAGTCCGTTGTCGTCTCCGTGGGCCATTATCAGAGCGCCCATAAGGCGGGTGCTGACACCCCAGGACGTTGCCCATACGTATTCCTGTTTCCCTTCCTTGTTGGTGAAGGTCACGTCGAATGACTTGGCAAAGTTCTGCCCGAGGAAATGGGAAGTTCCTGCCTGCAGGGCCTTGCCGTCCTGCATCATCGCCTCGATGGTGAGGGTATCTATGGCTCCGGCGAACCTTTCGTTGGGGCTCTTGTGTCCCACGATTACAGGCAGAGCCATTACGTTGCGGGCGAAGTCCGCGTATACCTTGACCATCTCGTTGGCCTTGGCCTCGGCTTCCTCTGCGGTGGCGTGGGCGGTGTGGCCTTCCTGCCACAGGAACTCGGCCGTTCTGAGGAACAGACGTGTGCGCATCTCCCAGCGTACCACGTTGCACCACTGGTTGCAGAGAATAGGAAGGTCTCTCCAGGATGTTATCCAGTTCTTGTAGGTGTTCCAGATTATGGTTTCGGAAGTAGGCCTGACTATAAGCTCCTCTTCGAGCCTGGCTTCCGGATCAACGACTACGCCGTTTCCGTCAGGGTCGTTCATAAGCCTGTGATGGGTGACGACGGCACATTCCTTTGCGAATCCGGCAACGTGCTCGGCCTCGCGGCTGAAGAACGATTTAGGAATGAACAGAGGGAAATATGCGTTTTGAACGCCTGTTTTCTTGAACTCGCTGTCAAGTACGGATTGCATCTTTTCCCAGATTGCGTATCCGTAAGGCTTGATTACCATACATCCGCGAACCGCTGACTGTTCTGCAAGATCTGCCTTCAGTGCCAGATCATTGTACCACTGTGAATAATTTTCTGAACGGCTTGTTACTTCTTTTGCCATAACTTTTTTGAATATTTGTCTGAAAATGACGAAATTTGCATTAGGCACGCCTTTTGCGTGTACAAAGATACAACATTTATTTTATAGGAGGTAAAAATATGAAACACGGCTTCTCACTTTTATTGCCGGCGCTTTTGCTTCTGACATCCTGCGGGTCTGCAGCTTTTCTGTCACAGCCGCAGATGTTCCAGGACGGTATCTACTATAAGCCTTACTCTGAGACTGTTCCAATCCTTTCCCAGGAGGACTTCCAGGAACTGGCAGCCCAGAATATCTCTCGTGAACTCCAGCAGATCCAGAAGGACTCGGCCAAGGAATTCCTGCTCGAGGGCAACAATATCACTGTCAACGTCATAGATCCTTGGCACTACGGATTCTACTATCCTTGGAGCTTCGGACTCGGATGGTACAACAGCGCCTGGTACTGGAACCGCTGGCATTGGAATGACTGGTACTGGGGCAGCCCTTTCTGGTTTGATCCATATTTCTACGATCCGTTCTGGTACGATCCGTTCTGGTATCCTTACGGTTATTGGGGACACTCCTGGTATCACGGATACTGGGGATTCGGCTATTATCCGGGTTATTACCCGGGCTATCATCACGGATTCTATCCGGGCTATTATCCGGTATATTGGTCCGACCGTACGGTAATACGTCAGAACCGCAATGCATACAATTCTTCAAGGACGATCGGCTTCTCCAACGGGGTGGGACCATCAAGGAGCACTTCAGTGGGCGGTTCCGGACTCAGCGGCTCGGGACGCAACACATTGTCCGGCTCCGGGTCGGCCTCACGCCTTGTCATAGGCTCAGGCACTGCGGGAGCTTCGTCAAGCCGTCCGACCGTCAGGGTCAGCGGCTCGGGCAACAGCGCTACGTCAACGACTACTCGTTCATCAAGTCCTTCACCTGCAAGAGGATATGGGAACTTTGACAGCGGGTCTTCACGCAGCAGTTCATCATCAAGGAGCTCTTCTTCATCATACGGCGGAGGCTCATCATACGGCGGAGGCGGCAGCTTCGGCGGCGGTTCCCACAGTGGCGGCAATGGCGGCGGTGGTCACAGCAGCGGAAGAAGGTAAAACTTTAACATCTGGAAAGTATGAAAAGATTCATCACAATATCTTTGGCGGTGGCAGTCGCCGGAACGGCTGCAATGGCGCAGACTATGACGGATGCGCTCACCTTCAGCCAGAACAACTATTACGGGACGGCCCGTTCGATGGCTCTCGGCAATGCCATGACGGCTCTTGGAGGAGACCTGGGCTCGATAGGGCTCAATCCTGCAGGCTCCGCTGTCGCAAGGTACTCGCAGTTCGCGGTCACCCCGGGGTACAGCATTTCATCCAACACTTCGGCATTCTCCCAGAGCAACTTCACCATTCTCACCAATGGAGGCCGCTACAAATACCAGGCGGACAACTTCGGCCCGGAGAGCACCGACAGATATTCCAAGATGACTTTGCCGGACATAGGAGTATCCCTTTCCTATGATACCGGTAACAGTTCCGGCGTGCGCAGTATCAGCTTCGCCCTTCTGTCTTCGAATACAAGTCAGTATCTTAACAGGTTCACGGCATCGGGAATCAACGAGAATACGTCCATGCTCGGATACTTCGCAGCTGCTGCAGACTGGTCGGGCCTGCCGTTTGACGTGTTTGACCAGGATTACAATCCGTACAGTTACTATAACCGTGACGTTGTTGCGGCGTATGACTCATATATGATCAATCCGTTCGGGGACAAGGGCTATATCGCCGTCACCCAGTCCGGGCTTACAGGGGACGACGCGTCGTCGTTCAGGAACTCCGGTCTGTTGAGGCAGAAGGCCATTGTCCAGAATTACGGCAGCAAGCACGATCTTGTTCTGAATTTGGCAGCCAACGTGGATGACAAGCTGTTCGTGGGTCTCAATCTGGGACTTCCTATGTTCAGCTATTCCAACACCGAATTCTTCGGTGAGGATGCCGATGATCCGGAGCAGTTCCCTATATCCATAGTGAACAGTGACGGAACTGTGAAGAACTGCTACTTCCAGACTGCCGACTATACTTACGATTATTGGGCAGATGCCGAGGGAATATACGGAAAGATAGGAATAATATATCTTCCTACGGACAATGTCCGGCTGGGCCTGTCGCTCCAGACTCCTACGCTGCTTACCGTAGACGAGGGCTGGACCATGGCTGCTTCCACTATGATTTCGGATGTCCGGCACCAGGCTTCCGACGTTCCGGAATGGAACAACAGATACAATCTCCGCACTCCGGGGATAATAGATCTGGGAGTTGCCGTGACCGTCCTTGACAGGGGATTCATCAGCGCCGATTATGAATTCGCCGATTATTCCGCAATGAAATACAGCACCTACGAGGAACTCGCTCTCGGCGAGGACGATCCTTTCACGCAAGTCAACCGTTTGAACAGCCTGTTCTGCGGAGCGTCCCACGCACTCAGGATAGGAGCCGAATACAAGATTACTTCCGCACTTTCTGCAAGGGCGGGATATAACTTCACAACTTCACCTCTGAAGTATTACGAAGACGTCGACGGCTCCCTGATAGATGCGGATGTCTTCGATGCAAACTGGCAGCGATATGATACGGGTTTGAATCCGTTCGACAGGAAGTACTCGATGAAACTGCCTTCAATGTCCTGGTCCTGCGGACTCGGATGGTCGTCATCGGGTTCCTTCTTTGCCGATGCTGCAGTAAGAGGGAGCTATCAGAGAGCGGCTTATTACCAGCCGTATCCTGTATACCAGTCCTTTGATGGAGGCAATACATATACCGCATCTGCCCTTGTAAAGAACACCCGCAGGATGATTGATGTGGCACTGACCCTTGGTTGGAGATTTTAAGCGATTGAACAGATGAAACTTACCGCAAAAGAACTTGCCGATGTGCTCGGCGGAACAGTAGAGGGAGACAATGATGTAACCGTGACCACTTTCGCAAAGATAGAGCACGGCAAGAGCGGGGCGCTCAGTTTCTATGCGAATCCCAAGTACGAGCAGTATGTCTATACGAGCAAGTCGTCGGTTTTGCTCGTGAACCGTGACTTCCAGCCCAAGCAGCCTCTGGAACCTACCCTTGTCAGGGTGGATGATGCTTACAGCGCGCTTGCCCAGCTGCTCCAGTATGTGGCGGACCAGCGCAAGGCATACCGCCGCCATCGCGGACGCTGCCGGATAAAGTGCAGTGCCAGACTGGGCTCCAAGGTCTGGGTCGGGGATTATGTGACGATAGGCCACAAGACCGTAATAGGGGAGAAGACCCGTATCTGCGACAATGTATCAATAGGGGACAACGTAAGGATAGGCGAGAAATGCATCATTTATCCTGGCGTCAGGATTTTTCCGAACTCTGTGATCGGTGACAGGACCATCCTGCATTCGGGGTGCGTGATTGGCGACGACGGATTCGGGAATGCCCCTCAGAGTGACGGCACCTGGAAGAAGATCGAGCATATCGGAAACGTAGTTATTGGCAACGATGTCGAGATAGGCTCAAATACTACGGTTGACAAGGCTCCTATGGAATCAACAATAATAGGAAACGGAGTCCGGATAGACAACCTGTGCCAGATAGCGCACAATGTACAGATAGGTGACAATACCGTCATAGCCGCCCTTACCGGAATAGCTGGATCGGCTGTCATAGGCAGAAATTGCGTGATTGCCGGCCAGGTGGGCATAGTGGGTCATATCAAGGTGGCGGACAATACTACCATCGGAGCCCAGGCCGGAGTGATAGGCAATGTCCGCAAGAGCGGAGAGGTCCTGATCGGAATGCCTGCAATCCCTAGGATGACCTATATGCGTGCATACGCGAAGTTCAAGGAATCCGGGGA
Source organism: Bacteroidales bacterium (assembly GCA_024401805.1). Lineage (GTDB taxonomy): Bacteria > Bacteroidota > Bacteroidia > Bacteroidales > UBA932 > Cryptobacteroides. The sequence continues at coordinate 42,359 of JAKSKG010000001.1, read as the reverse complement.
GAAGGAATAGACTTACTTGTCGTTTACGGAATACCGCGCCTGCAGGATGAGAATCATTTCTCTCCTGCGGGCGTTGAGGTATTCGTCTATCGCGCTGTCGTCCATACCGCAGACATTGCAGAGCACCGGAATGTTCAGGAAAGGGGATGTCGCCAGAGTCAGAACGGTATTGTATATGTCGTTCATCGTACATTCGCGTGCCTGGGCATTCCTTATGCATTTCTCCAGACGCAGTCTGTGCATTTCAAGACTATCCTTGCATACGGTGTCGAACGTTTCCTTGTACCGGAGAAGAAAATCCGGGTGATTCCTGGATATGTCACTCAACAGGAACGGGAACCTGCGGTCCTGGTTCAGCTTGTCGAATATGATGCCGGCGGCATCCGTGGCAACCCTGATGACATTGCCGTCGGCCTGCATTACAGGCTTCAGGCTGTGGAGAAGCTCATATACGTGGTCATCCAGTATGCGGATGAAGAGCTTCTCCTTGGTCCTGAAATAATAGTTCACCATGGCGTGGGTGACGCCGGCGCGCTGTGCTATGTTGGCAGTAGACGTGGCGTCATACCCGTTGCTGAAGAATTCTTCTTCGGCCGCCTTGAGTATTTCCTCTTCTTTTGTCATAAGGGCAAAGATATCATTATTTTGCTTTTTTCCTGTGAAAAACCTTGTAAACCACAGGAACTACAATCAGAGTAAGCAGGGTGGACAGTGCCATTCCTCCGATGATTACCCAGCCAATGCCGTTGCGCAGCTCTGCGCTTGAACCTGATGCCAAGGCTACCGGAACCATTCCTATTATGGTCGAGATGGCCGTCATAAGAATAGGTCTGGTACGCAGTTTCACTGCCTCTATTAGGGCGTCGTCCATATCCATTCCCTCTCTCAGCCTTTCTCCGGCAAAGTCCACGAGCAGGATTGCGTTCTTTGCGACAAGTCCTATGAGCATCACCAGGCCGAGCATTGCATAAATGTTGAGCGAAGTGGCGGACAGCGCAAGCGCCAGTATGGCTCCGAGTATCGAGAACGGGATGGAGAACATCACGACAAGAGGATCTGTCCAGTTGTTGTACAGCAAAACCAGGGCGAGATACATAAGAGCTATCGACAGAAGGATGGCAATGGCAAACACGCTCATCGAATCCATCATTGATTTCATGTCACCTACGGTCTCGATGCTTACTCCCATCCTGCCGGCCTTGTCGCTGATCCTGTCAAGGAATTCGGACGATGCCTGGCCTGCTGAGGTACCAACGACGTTGGCGCTTATGGTCACCGAAGGATTCCTGTTGTAACGCTCCAGACGGTTAGGTCCTGTTCCTATGCGAACCTGGGCGAACTGGTCCAGAGTGATACGGCTGCCCTGCTGGTTCACAAAGGTCATACCGGCAACGTCGTCTATGCTGGTGCGGTAGAAATTGTCCGCCCTCAGGTTGATGTTGTATTCCCGGTCATCGCGCACGAATTTCATTGTCGTGTTGCCCTGGAATGCCATCTGAAGAGTCAGACCTACATTGTCCAGGGAAAGTCCCAGAGCGGACATCTTGTCCCTGTCCACAACGATGTCCACCTCGGGCCTTCCGCTTCCGGTAGACAGTTGCTGCTGCAATGTGCCCGGGACTCCCCTCAACTGTTCCAGCGCATATTCGCCGAACAGGGCGACTGAATCCGCCTTGCTGCCGGACAGTACGTACTCTATGTCACCGCCGTTGCCCGACCCGTGCAGCGATGCGGCATGAACCTGCACCTTCGCATCCACAAGGTAGTCGGTCAATTGCTTGCGCAGTACGGAAATGTAGTAATGAACGGATTTGTCGCGCTCGGATGGCGGAACCATCTTGCACTTGAGCTCGGCAAGATAAGGAGTTCCCTGATTGCTCTCGCTGTTGCTGCTGGTGAGTCCTATCATTGAAACAACCTCTGTGATTTCGTCCCGGTCCAGAAGCCAGGCCTCGGCCCTTGAAACCTGAATCGCCGACTCTTCTATCGATATGTCCTTAGGCATCTCCAGCATTACGGTGAATTCGCTCTGGTCCACCTTAGGCATGAATTCGAAGCCAACGAACCCCATGGGGAACAGCGAGCATACAAGGACAGTGACTGCCAGCACGGCAAGTCCCACTATCTTCTTGTGGCCGAGAGCTTTCTTCAGAAGACCGGCCACTCCGTCACTGAAGTTGCGCACGCCCTTTTCGAACTTGGACATGATTCTGCCCCAAGCTGTATTTGTGTCCAGGACGTCCATCTTGCCGAATCTGGAAGTCAGCAGCGGCACCAGTGTAAGTGCAGACAGAAGGCTGAAAAGGATCGAGAATATGATGACACCGCAGAACTGCCTCAGGATATCGGATACAAGGCTGTTGGTCAGCGCTATCGGAAGGAAAACGATAACCAGGACCACGGTGACTGATATTACGGTGAACCCTATCTCGGACATTGCGTCCCGGGTGGCCTGAATCGGGGATTTGCCCATTTCCATATGCCGGCAGACGTTCTCGATGACTACGATGGCGTCATCCACCAGCACACCTATCACTACCGACAATCCCAGCAGTGACATTATGTTCAGGGTGAAGTTGAAAAGCTTCATTCCGATAAAGGTCCCTATCAGCGAAAGAGGCACCACAAGCATTACTATCAGTGCGTTGCGCCAGTTGTGAAGGAAAATCAGAATCACCAGGGTCACAAGCAGTATGGCAAGGATGAGGTCCTCCAGCACCGACTTGATGGATTCTCTCGTGAAATCCGAGGTGTCGGACACCGTGTTTATGCTCAGACCGGAGTCCGCGTATCTTTCTTCAAGCGAGGTGACTGTTTCCCGGACGTCGTCGCTCAGGTCTATGGCGTTGGCGTTCTCCTGCTTGAAGATATTCAGAAGTACTGCCTGCTCTCCGTTGACCTTGGCAAGAGTGTTTACGTCCGCAGAAGTTTCAACAACGTCGGCAATGTCGCTCAGTCTTATCTGCGTGCCGTTGGGGAGAGTCATAAGGACAAGGGAGCGGATCTCGTCAAGGTCCTTGAGTTTCCCGGAAAGACGGATAGCCGTATGGGTGCGTCCGTCCTGTAGACTTCCGGTAGGGAAATCAAGGTTGCCGGCTTTGAGAACGCCAAGGACCTGGATAGGAGTAAGTCCAAGCTCGCGCATTACGGCCATATCCATATTCACCTGGATTTCCCTTGGATGCTCGCCTACGGTTTCGACCTTTGCCATTCCTGGAATCCTCTGGAACTCGGGGACTATGTCCTGCGAAATGAGGTCGCTGAATTCCATAGGGTCAAGGTCCGAACTCAGGGCGAGGGTAATCACGGATTTAGCATCTACGCCTATCTCGTTCACCATCGGGGCAAGTATCCCGGACGGGAGTTCCGCTTTCTTGGAATTGATCTTGTTCTGAGCGTCGGTTACGGCCTTGTCAATGTCTGTGCCGTAGGTGAACGATACGAACACCATCGACATACCCTCGAGCGAGTATGAACGCATCGACTCCACCCCCGCCATTGATGAAAGGGCGTCCTCCAGTTTGACTGTAAGGGAACTTTCCACCTCGGAAGGGGAGGCTCCGGGATATACCACCTGCACGTTGATCGAAGGAGGCGAGAACTTAGGCATGAGTTCGGATTTCATTGACGAGAATCCGAGCAGTCCCAGAATGCCGATCACAAGGAACATTACGATTACATAGATCGGCCTTTTGATAGACAAATCAGATATTTTCATTCCCTGGCTGTTTTTACTGGTTAATAACTGTAATGGCGCTGCCGTCGGCAATGTTCATGAGCCCGCTTACAATCACCTGGTCTCCTTCCGAGAGGCCTTCCACAATCTCGATCCGGTCTCCCGTCATTTCCCCGAGTACAACTTCTTTTCTGTGAGCCTTCCCGTCGGAGGCAACGTACACGTTGGCGGACAACACGCTTCCTACGACTGCTTTCCTCGGAATCAGAATGCCTTTCCGGTTGTCCTGAGGCTGGAACCTGACTTTCAGGTACATTCCAGCGTGAAGGTCGGCCGTCTTGTCAAGATAAATTTCCACAGGGTAGTTAAGCCCCCGGTCCGTCTTGATTCCTACGCTCCTGACCGTCCCGGAAAACTGTAACGACTCCGATTCCGAAGAACTTGCAACTACTTTGTCTCCTGCATGGACGAGTCCGATCCTGGATTCCGGGAGATTGCAGGTGACCTTGATGCGGCTGTCATCCACGATTTCGAACAGAGGAGCATTGGGAGCTATAAGAGCGCCCGGCTCGACATATCTCATATTGATGGTGCCGGCAATGGGAGCCTTGACAACGGCATTGTCAAGTTTCCATTTGCTTACCGTCAAACGGCTTTGTGCCGCTGCCAACTGGGTGCGGATATTGTCAAGTTGCTGGCTGGAAACTCCGCCTGCCTCGTAAGAGAGGGTGAATCGCCTCTCGTCCTTGCAAAGAGCCTCGTATGATGCCAGAGTGGCATTGTAGTCGGCCTCCAGCAGTTCGGAATCGATCTTAAGAAGAGGGGTTCCCTTTACAACCCGGCTGCCTTTGTCCACGAATACCTTTACCACACGGCCGGTAATCTCGGACACGAAGTTCAGCTCGTTTACAGCCTGGGCCACTCCGTTGGCGCTGAAACTTCTGTCCATATCCTCGGAGGTGACGGAAACTGTAGACACCATCGTGGTGCCGGATGCAAGCGAGACAGAGTCCGCCTGCTCTCTGGATTTCTTCTTGTTGCCTATCAGCAGTAATACCATACCGGCTACAACAAGGATTGTTGCTGTTGTTACGACAATCTTCTTCATATATGTTCTTGTTTTAATATCTGTTGGTTGTTATCTGATCATATCGGAAATGCTTCCGTCCGCTTTCTTAAGGTCGATGTATGCCTTGACACTGGTGCTCAATGCATTGACATAGTTCATTTGTGCCTGGATCAGGGACGATGATGCGTTCAACAGGTCCGAAAGGCTGGAAAGTCCCTGATTGTAGTTGTTTTCCGTAACCCTGAGCACCTCCTGCGCAAGTTCCTTGTTGCGCCTCTGGGAGCCGATGGTGCTGCGGTTCTGGTCCATCTGCATCCGGGCGTTGCTGTATCCCATGGCAAGGCTCTGGCACAGCATCTTTTCATCTTCCGCCGATTTCCTGAGTTCGATGTCGGCCTTCTTGATTTTGGCTGTCCTTGACGTGCCGCCGAAGATGGGTACCCTGAGGTTGAGGCTGACCATCGAAACCGGGAAGTGATGGTAGGTCTCTCCGTAGAAATGGTCTCCCATATAGTTCTGTGAGTAGTTGGCGCTCAGAGACAGCATCGGAAGGCTCTCGGATATGGCGGCCTTCTTCTGAAGCCCCAGCATCGCCTGCTGGTATTTGAGCATCCTGAAAGGAGTCTGCTCCTCGATTTCGTACTCGCGGGGACTCTCCGTGAAGACCATCGTTTCCAGAGCCTCTATGTCGACCGGCTCGATTTCGAGTTCCTCATCCATAGGAAAGCCCATCTGCAGTTTGAGCAGATTGAGCTGGACCTGAAGCGCCTGCTCAAGGGAAGACTTCTCCGTTTCCAGATTCATTTTTGTTATGGCAATCCTGTCCGCATCGACATTCCGGACTATCCCTGTGCTGCGGTTGGACTCCATCACGTCGGACATGCGGCCCATTACGGCAAGGCTTTCGTCGAACAGACCCAGGCTGTACTGCAGTATCTGTGCGTTGTAGAACAGGGTAGAGGTCTTGGCAATCATATCGTCGCGGTCCGCCTCGGCCCCGGTCTCGGCAAGATCCCGGGCCACGCCGGCTATGGCTATGGCATTGAACAGAGAGAAGTTCAGCAACTGCTGGGTAAGCGATACTCCCCAGTTGGCGCTGAGGTCCATTCCCATCGACACGGTCATGTATTTGTCCGCATTGGGGTCGCGCATCGATTCCGGCAGCATGGACTGCATGAAGTTGGGCATGGCGACGGTTGTCTTCTGGATGTTGTAGGTGAAAGATGACTGGGCGTTGATCTGCGGCAGCATGGATCCGATCACCTCTTTTCTGGACTGCCTTGCAGACTCTATCCCCAGCCTGTCCTTTTGGATGGCGGTGTTGTTGTCCAGAGAATACTCCAGGCATCCTTTTAGGGATACGGGTCCGGTCGGCTGAGCGTAAACGGCTGTTGCACAGATTGTCAGCGCTAGAAAGAATAACGTTGTTCTTTTCATATCCGTATTGTTAACTATATTGTCTAACGAGTCGGTTAATGCAAAGATATGAAAAAAGACAATAAAAAAAGTGACATCCGACGAAGGATGCCACTTTTTTAAATGTATTTCAGTTATTACTGCTCGTCTTCAAGACGGAGGTGCTGAACGTAGATGGCCTTCTGCATAGCCTTACGCTTGATCTCTGAAGGTTTCTCGAAGTTCTTGCGTGCGCGGAGCTCGCGAACTGCACCGGTCTTCTCGAATTTGCGCTTGAATTTCTTAAGAGCTCTTTCGATATTCTCACCTTCTTTTACTGGTACGATAATCATCCTGAAATCACCTCCTTTTTCTTTGGACCGCAAAGGTAGTTATTTTTTCAGATTCTCCAAAAAATCCTTCATCCCTTCCGTGGCGACTTTCCTGATGTGCCTGATCCTGCTGTCCCGCAGGGAGACGTCGGCGGGGTCTATTATATATATGGGCACGTCCGAACCGGCATAGCGGTACAGTCCCGCCGCCGGATAAACCTGCAGTGAAGTTCCTACTATGAGCACAATATCCGCCTTGCTTACAAGGTCTATGGCTCTTTCCATCTTGGGAACAGACTCTCCGAAGAACACGATATGCGGTCTCAGCTGCACTCCGTTTGGAGCCTTGTCGCCCAGGTTCACATTGTCATATCCCACGTCTATGACCGATTTCTCGGAAAACCCGTCCTGCTCGTTGCAGCAGTTCTCCGGCCGGACCTTGGTCACTTCTCCGTGGAGGTGCACCACGTGGGTGGAACCGGCCCTCTCGTGCAGGTTGTCCACGTTCTGGGTAATGACGTCCACCAGGTAATCCTTTTCGAGTTCTGCGATAAGCAGATGCGCTTCGTTGGGGCGGCAGTCGCGAAGTTTGGACCTCTGCATGTTGTAGAAATCCAGCACCTTCCTGCGGTCCAGGCACCATCCCTGTATGGAAGCCACTTCCATAGGGTCGTAATTGTCCCAGAGACCACCGTTGTCCCTGTATGTGCCGAGTCCGCTCTCTGCGCTGACCCCTGCTCCGGTAAGTACCGCTATCCTTTGTTTCATTGTATCTCGAAGAAATATTTGCCCACCCAGTACTCGAACAGAGGGTCCAGTATTTCGGGGTCCTCACGGTCCGAGAACGTCACTATCTCTTTCTTGCACAGCGCGTCCTTGAGTCTGCGTACGTTGGCGGATGAATTCAGGTTGTACCTTTCAATAACCTCGGCGGAACTGAATTTCGTGTAACCGTCCATTATGGCCCTGAGAAGGCAGATCTGGAAGGTCGTGAGGTCTGCCATGATGGCCTTGAACCTCGGCTCGTGTATGGCTATCATCTCGCTGAGGGCTTCCTCCAGCATGCTTTCCATAATGTAACCCTTTGCTATTCCGTTGCAGATGGCGCAGAAATGGTTGATGTACCACACATTGTTGCGGAAAAGCCGGCAGGTGCCCAGCATGAGGTCCCTGTCTATCACCTTTCCGTTGGACAGGAACATCTTTATGTTGGCATCTGCGATGGTCTTGTCTTCTATCGGCGACAGCTTGACCCTTTCGATCTGGCGGTGGAAATATCGCTTCTGCTCGAATATGAATTTCATCGCGTTCACCCTTGAACCGCAGAACAGGAACGTGGCCATCTTGCGCTGGGGCCCCTGTACCCCCTTCATTATGCTTTCCATTGTCTTGAGCAGCTTCTCGCCGTCCTCGGTAAGCATCACGTTCTGGAACTCGTCGATTATTATGTATATGCGCTGGCCGGAATCCTCCGCCATCCTGTACGGGAGGGTTATCACGGCATCCATATCATTGAGGTCCAGATCCCAGTTCAGTGAGATGACCTGCCCCTTGGCTGCAAAGATGTCCTCGTCAAAGACAAAGTGGGTGCCTCCCAGGTACCGTTCCACCAGTCCGGGATATTCCTCGGGCGACGAAGTCGCGGCCTTGAGGACCTCGGAACCCAGCCTGAGCATGAAATCCGCCGACGTGCGGACGTTGTCTAGCGAGAAATCGGCCAGGGAGAACATTTCTCCCGACGTTCTCATATTGAAGAAGGTCTGCTGAATAAGCGATGTCTTGCCGGTCTTGGGAGCCTCGTATATGACAACGTTCTCTCCCTGGCGCAGCAGGTTTCCCAGTATGATGGATTCGTTCTTGCGACCTATGAAATTCTTGCCTGTTACGGGTTTTGAATAGACAATGTTGGTCTCCATATAACAAATGTGTTTCGCAGGCAAAAGTACGAAATAATTTGGCAGTTCGGCAAAAAAAATCTAAATTTGCAGGCTGAAAATATTGTATGACCGCTAAGCCATTGATAAAGAGCTGCTTCGAGAGCAGACGCTTACGGTTGAAACTTTAAATAAGTTTTTTAAGATGTACGCTATCGTAGACATCGCAGGCCAGCAGATGAAAGTAGAGGCTGGCATCGAGATCTTTGTTCCGCGTCTTGCTGCGGCCAAAGGTGCTGATGTGGAGTTCGACAAGGTCCTCCTCGTAGACAATGAGGGTAAGGTAAAGGTCGGCGCTCCTTATGTAAAGGGTGCAGTAGTCAAGGCTACTGTTGTTTGTGACGAGTGCAGGGCCAAGAAGGTCATCGTATTCAAGAAGATCCGCCGCAAAGGTTTCCAGACCTGCAACGGACATCGTCAGAAACTCACTAAGATCAAGATTAACGAAATCGCTTAATTTCAGAAGATTATGGCACACAAGAAAGGTCAATCCAGTTCAAAGAACGGTCGTGAGTCCCAAAGCAAGCGCCTTGGTCTCAAGAAATTTGGTGGTGAGGTTGTAAAAGCCGGTAATATCATCGTTCGTCAGAGAGGTACAGTCCACAATCCGGACAAGAACGTCGGAATGGGCAAGGACCACACTCTCTACGCTCTCATAGACGGAACCGTAAAGTTCAGCCGTAAGAGAGAAAACAAATCTTACGTATCGGTAATTCCTTTTGAGAACTAACTCGGAGGGTGAAAAGAAGAATGGGGCTTACACTTCGAGTCAAGTGTAGGCCCTTTTTTAATATGATTTCAATATGTTGACACTTAAAATGTTGCGTGAAGACCCCCAGGGAGTCATCACAAAGTTGGCCAAGAAGCATTTCGACGCAAAGCCCGTGGTTGACGCCGTTCTTGCTCTTGACACCAGGCGCCGCGCGCTCCAGACAGAAAGCGATGGTATTCTTTCCCAGCAGAAAGCCAAGGCCGCAGAGATAGGAAACTTCATGAAGCAGGGCCTCAAGGCCGAGGCCGAAGCCGCAAAGGCCGAGGTTGCCCGGATGAAGGCGCGTTCGGGTGAACTCCTTGCACAGCTGGATGCAGCGGAGAAGGAGATGATGGACCAGATAGTGCTTCTTCCTAACATTCCTTGTGACCTCGTACCGGAGGGAACCGGCGCTGCGGACAACCTTGTCGTGAAGATGGGCGGACCGGAGTACAACCTCCCGGAGGGCGCGCTTCCTCACTGGGAACTCGCAAAGAAATATGATATCATAGACTTCGACCTCGGAGTCAAACTTACCGGAGCAGGTTTCCCTGTATACAAAGGCAAGGGCGCCAAGCTCCAGAGAGCTCTGATCAACTTCTTCCTGGACTGCAACACTCAGGACGGCTACCTTGAGGTGGAACCTCCTGTCATGGTCAACAAGGATTCGGGATTCGGCACCGGCCAGCTGCCGGACAAGGAAGGCCAGATGTATCACGCCACATTGGATGATTTCTATATGGTTCCGACAGCCGAGGTTCCTGTGACGAATATTTTCCGCGATGTGATCCTTCAGGAAAACGAGGTCCCTCAGAAGATGACCGCATACACTCCTTGCTTCCGCCGCGAGGCAGGAAGCTACGGAAAGGATGTACGAGGCCTGAACCGTCTGCATCAGTTCGACAAGGTCGAGATCGTACGCGTGGAAAAACCGGAGAACAGCTATGCCGCTCTCGACGATATGGTCGCCCACGTGGAGTCCATAGTGAACAAGCTCGGACTCAAGTACCGCATTCTCAGACTTTGCGGCGGGGACATGTCGTTCACATCTGCCATAACTTATGACTTCGAGTTGTGGTCTGCAGCACAGGAGCGCTGGCTTGAGATCTCATCCGTTTCAAACTTCGAGACATATCAGGCAAACCGTCTGCATCTGCGTTACCGCGATTCAGAAGGCAAGACACAGCTGTGCCATACCCTGAACGGCAGTTCGCTTGCCCTGCCAAGAGTCGTAGCCGCTTTGCTGGAGGCTTTCCAGACTCCGGAAGGCATCGTTATCCCTGAGGTGCTCAGACCATATACAGGATTCGACAAGATTGACTAAGACACGCACTATACTCGGAATCGATCCCGGAACCAACATACTTGGTTTCGGGATTGTGCGGGTAAATGCGGCCTCCAGGCCCGAGTTCGTGGATATGGGCGTTCTGGACCTCAGAAAAGCCAGGGACGCTTATGAAAAACTCGGCATAATATCCGAGAAGGTCGGAGCGCTTTGCGATCTGTACCATCCGGATGACATGGCCTTGGAGTCTCCGTTCTACGGAAAGAACGCGCAGGTCATACTCAAACTCGGCCGGGCGCAGGGCTCGGCGATGATTGCTGCCATCAGCAGGGGTATACCAGTATTCGAGTATGCTCCAAGAAAGGCCAAGATGGCCATCTGCGGCAACGGAGCCGCATCCAAGGAGCAGGTCTCGCTGATGGTTCAGAAAACTCTTGGCATAAACTTTGATGAAAAATTTCTCGACGCTACCGATGCTCTTGCTATCGCAATGTGTCATTATTACCAATTGACCAGTCCTCTCACCAGCACCGCTGCCGCGACTTCCTGGGAGAAATTCATACAGGCCAATCCAGGTAGGATAAAGTAGTTGTATTTATGAAATTGTTGTCAAGGATTTTATTGGCAGTCACTCTGCTTGCGGGAACGATTGTGCCCGGATGGGCTCAGGAATCCCAGTTGAAGGCGAAATTATCAGATTCACAGACAGGCGAGCCTGTGGGTTTTGCGACGGTGTCGCTATCCAGAAAGGGAGCCTCTGCCGTGCTCAAATATTCATTGAGCGCCGAGGACGGATCGGTGCTTTTCCAGGGAATACGCAAAGGCGAATATACTGTCAAGGCCGAGCTTATGGGCTACAAGCCTGTGACGGTGGACTTCAAGTTTCCTGAAAAGACGGATCTCGGAGAGATGAGGATGGACCCGGACCAGCAGCTGCTGGATGCCGCCCAGGTCTCTGCCGTAGGAAATCCTATCGTAGTCAAGAAAGACACGATAGAGTACAACGCCAGTTCGTTCAAGACAACAGACAACGACGTTCTGGAAGACCTTCTCAAGAAGCTCCCTGGAGTGGAGGTGTCGGAAGACGGAACCATCAGCGTCAACGGGCAGTCGATCAGCAAAATAACCATAGACGGCAAGACTTTCTTCCTGGATGATCCTCAATTGGCTTCCAAGAATCTTCCGGCCAAGATCATCAACAAGGTCAAGGTCGTGGACAAGAAGTCGGAGCAGGCGGAATTCACCGGAATCGACGACGGTGAGACCGAGACAGTCATAGACTTGAGCATACGTCCGGGAATGATGAAGGGAACGTTCGGTAACGTGATGGGCGGGGCCGGCCATGACCTTATGGACGTGGGTGGGGACACCCGTTTCCAGAGCGCAGGGTTCCTCGGCCGTTTCACGGACAAGAACCAGATAAGCGTCATAGCTAACGCAAACAATACAAACAACCGTGGTTTCAATGATTTCGCCGGATCTATGATGGGCGGAATGATGGGCGGTGGCGGAATGATGGGCCGTGGCCAGGGAGGCTGGGGCTCGGGCAACGGAATCACAACCTCGTATATGGGTGGAGGCAACATTGCCGGCAACCTCTTCGACGACAGGATGGAACTAGGAGGCAACTATCTGTATAACGGCTCCAAGACAGACGTGAACGAATACAGCAGCAGGAAGACTTATCTTGACGGAAGTACTCTTCTTAGCGAGTCGGGAGATCCCCAGAACCGCAACACCAGTACGCGCCACACTTTCGGCCATCGCGTGGGGATGCGTCTGGAGCACGAATTCTCCAAGAATACATCTATCGTATTTGAACCTAGAATCAACATAGGCGGAGGCAATTATGCTCAGAACAGCACTACCCGTACCAGTACGATTTTCGACGAAGATCCATATAATCCGGTACTTACCAATGACAGCGAGTCCAGAACCATGGGCGACAGCAAGAATCTTTCCACCAACGGATTCCTGCTTTTCCGTCAAAGACTCGGCGCACCCGGCCGTACCGTTACGGTGATGAGCCGTTACAACGTCCAGACAAACGAGATGGACGGCAACAACTTCTCGAACACAAACACCTACAACGCGGACAATGTCTCAAGCTCGTCCGTCAACCAGCGTTTCGACCAGACTCAGGATTCATACTCCCTGACCGGGCGCGTCACCTACACGGAGCCTGTTGCCAGGAACCTCTATCTCGAGGCGAACTATTCCTATTCCTGGAACAAGTCGAAATCGGAGAAGACCACCTATGACAATGTAACGGACATGAAGGTGGCAGATTACTCGAATTCCATCGTAAACGAACATATCGACCAGAATATAGGGGTCAACGCAATGTATCAGAACGACGACCTGCATGCCCAGATAGGATTTGCCGCAATGCCTACCAGGACACATAACTCTACCGAGGCCGGATCCGGCTTTGCCGTGGATACGCTGCGCAACATAGTCAACTGGGCGCCTTCTGCGATGCTTTTCTGGGATATCAACGACAATGCGAACATAAGGATATTCTATCGCGGCCGTTCCAACCAGCCAAGCACCTCGCAGCTTATCAGCGTGCCGGACAACACCAACCCTCTTTCCATGAGGTTCGGTAATCCCAATCTGGCTCCATATTTCAGCCACAATTTCAACGGGGATTTCAGGTTCAACAATAGAAAGACCTTCTCGTCATTCAACATACGTTTCAACGGAGGTATAACCCAGGATCCGATAGTGAATGCCACCTGGTATACCAACGGCGTTTCATATTCGCTTCCTGTCAACGGACCTTCTTCCGCCAATCTGGGCGGCAATATGTTCCTTAACCTTCCTATTGCCAAATCCGGGTTCTCCATAATGAACATGACCCGCCTGAACTGGTCAAGGTCCGCCACTTATGTGGGGAAGGACATAGACACCGGAGAACTTGTCAACAACGGGGCTCTGGACTACAATGAGTTTTTCAGAAGGTACAACGGCGAGTCGTTCGACGCCGCCTTCGACCAGAATATCATCAGGAGCTGGGGCGCGACCGAGAACCTCCGCCTGATATACAGGAGGGATAATCTGGAACTGTCCGTGCAGGGCCGTACCAGAATGAATCTGTCAAACTACGAACTTGCCACGACCAAGGACCGCACCCTTACCTGGAACAACCAGGTGTCGGGGTCTGTAAACTGGACCTGGACTGCAATAGGATTGACAATCAAGTCCGACTATAGGTACAACTGGTACAACGGATATGAAACCGAACAGCCGTCGGAGAATATCCTGGACGCAGAGATACAGAAACTTCTCTTCAAGGACAAGGTCACGCTTGCCGTCAAGGGGTATGACATACTAGGCCAGTCGAAGAACCTTTCTGTATCCGATTCCGGGAACTATCATTCAGAAGCGGTGAACAATACTCTTGGAAGATACATCATTGCATCCCTTACTTTCCGCTTCGGCAATTTCAACAGATCCGAAATGCGTGGTCCGGGAGGTATGGGCGGCCACGGACATGGCCATGGACCACATTAGTTTTTCCAAGAATTCCTATATTTGTAAGTTATGCTTGCAGAGTTTCTGAAGTCCATACTTGTAGGTATCTGTGCGGCTGCGCCCCTCGGGCCCGTAGCCGCGCTTGTAATTCAGAAAACCTTGTGTTTCGGGCGCAGGGCCGGCTTCGTGACCGGACTCGGCTCGGCTGTCGTGGACCTTATGTATGCGACCATAAGCATATTCGCAATAGGTTTTGTAGAAAAGTTCATTCAGGACAATACCGAGTGGATTTCTATTGTAGGAGGTGCCCTGATAATATGGATAGGTGTATTCATGGCATTGAAGGATCCGTTCCGCAACCTCAAGAACAAGGAGGAAGCTGCCAGACTGTCGCCGTCCTTCCCTCTGCAGGCCGCCCTGTTCTCGTTGGCCAATCCTGCCGCTCTTGTGGTTATGATGGCGCTCGTGGCTCTGTACGGCATAGGTGACTGCAAGCTTGTATGCATTGCCGGAGTCCTCATAGGACTGGCTACATGGTGGTTCATCCTTTCTTTCATCGTATCAAGATTCAGAAAACATTTCAACATCAACACCCTTGTGATGATCAACAAGATTTTCGGATGGGCTGTTGCAATATTCGGAACAGTATGGATAGTAAAAGCTTTTTTGGGAATGCAATAGTCAGGAACCTTCTTGGCGCCGCTGCGTTTGTTCTGGGAATAGTCATAGTTGCAAGCATCGTACTAAGGGTAATAACCCGGCACGGCAAGGAAATCACGGTTCCCGATTTCACCGCAATGAGCGTACAGGATGCGCAGGAGCTTGCGCAGAGAACCGGACTTGCAGTCAAGGTTACTGATTCCGTATTCGTCAACAGAATGGAGCACGGTGTGGTTTACTACCAGAATCCGAAGCCGGAGAGCAAGGTCAAGAACGGCAGGACCATCAGCGTCACAATTAACGCGCTCAATACAAAGAAGGTTACAATGCCTCTGCTCGTAGGTTACTCCATGCGTCAGGCAAAATCCGAAATACTTTCAAAAGGCCTTACCGTAGGGAAACTGATTTATGTCAGCGACATGGCTACGAACAATGTACTTAAGCAGCTTTACAGGAACAAGCCGGTGGAACCCGGAACAATGATAGAAAGCGGCAGCGCCATAGACCTGGTCGTAGGCTTGAACGGTGAAGACTGCCATACTTTTGTTCCGGATCTGACAGGGGCCAGGTACCTGCGCGCGATAGATGCAGTGCTGGACAATTCCTTGAATGTCGGGAAACTGCGCTTTGACGAGACGGTAAAGACATATAACGATACACTGAACTCATTCGTCTATTCCCAGAGCCCCAAACCGGAATCTGGAGCATTGACCATGGGAGAAAAGGTAAGTATCAGTTTTACATTGGATGCATCCAAATTGCCAAGCCAGGAATGATGGATTTCGACGGACAGCTGGACAGAGAGGAACTGATCGAGGACGAAGAGCAGGGGATGTTCGAGCATTTCCGGCTTGAATCCGATGCAGGGCAGGCGCCCATGCGTCTGGACAAGTATATGTCCACGCATCTGGAGGATACTTCCCGCAACAGGGTGCAGTGCGCCATCAAACAGGGTTATGTGCTGGTTGGGGACGTAGTCAGGAAGGCCAATTATATCGTCCGTCCGGGTGATGTCATACGCTTTGTGATGCCGTACCGCCGCCGGGGGCTGGAAGTGCTGCCACAGGACATTCCCCTGGACATCGCTTATGAGGACGATGATGTCCTCGTAGTCAACAAGCCTGCCGGAATGGTAGTGCATCCCGGTCACGGACATTTCGAGGGGACGCTTGTCAATGCGCTTTCCTATCATTTGGGTATTACCCAGGGACCGGATGCGGAAGATGAGCGTATGGGCATCCTGGTGCACAGGATAGACAAGGACACCAGCGGCCTTCTGGCGGTGGCCAAGAATGACGAATCGCAGCTCAAGCTCGCCAAACAGTTCTTCGACCACTCCATCGAGCGCAGATACGTGGCCATAGTCTGGGGAGACATCAAGGAAGACGAAGGGACAATCGACACGACCATAGGGCGCGATCCGAACGACAGGTTGCGTTTCCGTGTCTATGACGACCCTTCCAAGGGCAAGCGGGCAATCACCCATTTCAAGGTGCTGGAACGTTTCGGGTTCGTCACCTTCATTGAGTGCAAGCTCGAGACCGGACGCACGCATCAGATAAGGGTGCATATGAGCTACCTAGGCCATCCTATCTTTGCCGACGAGCGTTACGGAGGCAGGGAGATCCGCAAAGGAACCATATATGCGAAATACAAACAGTTCATACAGAATTGTTTCGAGTTGTGCCCACGCCAGGCTCTGCATGCCAAGACGTTGGGCTTTATACACCCTGTCAGCGGGAAGTGGCTGCAGTTCGATTCCCCCCTTCCCGATGATATGACAGCATTGCTTGAAAAATGGAGGAACTATACGACTTCACAGTCTCTCTGATAACCTGTTCTCCTGGGAGCGAGGTCTGGGCCAATTACGGCCATACTGCACTCAGGATACAGGACCGGTCGAGCGGAACAGACGTAACTTTCAATTACGGGCTGTTCAGTTTCGACACTCCTCATTTCATCTGGAGGTTCTGCACGGGACAGACGGATTATTGCGTAGGAGCCTCGGAAACAAAATATTTCCTTCAGGAATACGAAAGGGAGAACAGACAGGTCACCGAACAGGTGCTGGACCTTCCGCAGCAGGACAAGCTCATGCTCTGGAGTTCTCTGGTCGAGAACTGCCGTCCCGAGAACAGGTTCTACCGCTACAATTTCTTCTATGACAATTGCGCCACCCGTGTCAGGATGATGGTTGAACGCAGCAGCAGTTCTGCCGTTAGATACGACTTCGATTCCCCGTATTCCAACCTGAGAGACATATTGAATCATTATACTGCCGATTATGCCTGGACCGGATTCGGAATATCCATGCTCCTCGGCCCCGAGGCCGATTCCCCTGCAAGTCTGCGGGTGCAGATGTTCGCGCCCGAGATAATGCAGCAGGCATTTGCCGGCGCGACCGTAGACGGCCGTCCTCTTGTAAGCGGAACAACGGTGCTTGTTCCGGCAGGGGAGAGGGCTCCCAAGGCCTGGATTCCGTCGCCGCAGCTGACTCTTTGGACTGTAGCGGTACTTGTGGCGGCTTTTACAGCATACGGAGTGGCAAGGAAAAAGCGACTTTGGGGTATCGACCTGGCATTGAGTCTTGTTCTTGGATTGATGGGAAGCATCATTTTCTTCCTTACGGCTTTCTCTTCCCATCCGGCAACAAGTCCGAACTGGCTTCTGATCTGGATCAACCCTCTGCCGTTGGCATACGGCATCCTTATGTGTTTCGGGAAATGGCGTGAATCACGCGCAGCGCGTTGGTGCTCCGCCCTGTATCTTCTGCCTCTGTCCGTAGGGCTGGCCGGGTTCGCGCTCAAGTTCCAGTACTTCCATCCGGCACTGATCCCGCTTCTTCTGACAGTGGCTCTGCGTTGCGGTTACAACGCGTTCTCGATTGTCAGAAAAGCGTAGGATGCTCTTCCGACAGGGATGTGAGTATCCTTTCCATCGTCGCCTGCCTTATCATGGCGGACCTTGATTTGACTTTGAACCGGCGGCAATACTCGTCTATGGCAGCAAGTTCCTGATCATTGAACAGGACAGTTTTGCGGTTCCTTCTGCGAAGGGACTCCCTTTGTTTTGCCAGATACTGCGGATCCACTCCGGCAAATTTCTTACTTCGTCTCATATTGTTCGCATTTGTTGAAATCGTCGTAAACCTTCTGGATTGCACCTGCATAAACCATCAGCTCCTTGAGTGAATCCGGTTCCAGTCTCCTGCCTATTATGGTCCCCTGAGGCTCCACGACAAATACCCTTGGAGTTGAAATGACGGAATAGAGTCTCTGGTAATCCGTATCAAGTTCAGGGTCCCAGGCATGGATGAGGTTGATCGCGGGGTTGCCAAGATCGAACTCCTGCCTGAATTCCTCCCAGGCCTGTGAATCGGGACCGCAGTAGACAGCGTAGAAATCTACCGGGAAATCCACATCGCTCAGTGCCTGTGGGAGCAGGTCCATATATATTCTGCATTTGGAGCAGGAAGTGTCGAAGAAGAACAATATGCTGGTCCGGCCTATGGATGGAATCCTTACCTTCCTGCAATCCGCTCCGTTCATCTCGAGCACCGGGGCATCCATACCTATCAGGCTGCTGCGGTTGAACATGACGAATATGTCCGCCTCCATCTTGACGTATTCCCCTCCGATGGAAAGTGTGCCGTCCGCGAACCATTTGTCGTATACGTATATGGCAAGCGCCTCCTCTCCCATTACATTGGAAGCGGCATAATGATCGAACAGTTTCCGGGCCACGTGTTCCATGGTGGCGGTGTCCTTGCAGCTTCCTATGAGGAAATCGCATTCGAGCTGTTTGCTCTCCAAGGTCTCTTCCTGCATAGCCGTGCAATAGACGGTCAGCAGACTGTCAAGGGAAGAGAAGTCCCTCTCCTGGGCGGCGGCCGTCAGGAAAACAAGCAGGAAAGCGGATATGAGCAGCAATTTCTTCATTTGCATTCGGGCAGTACAACGCCATCGGGCATGAACAGCGACGTGTTTCCGTGATGTGAGAGCAAATCGCGTACCGCAGATGATGAAATATGCGCATATTCCTGGGCAGTAGGTATGATGATGGTCTCGATTTCCGGTGCCAGCTTGCGGTTTGCATCGGCAATGGCCCTCTCCTGCTCGAAGTCCAGCATATTCCGTACACCCCTGACAATGTGGGTGATGCCCATCTTGCGGCAGATGTCTACGGTGAGTCCGTCATATTCGATGATTTCCACCCCGCTGATCCCGGAAGTGGCCTGCTCTATTATCTCCAGTCTCTGATCGTTTGAGAAGAAACCTCTCTTGTCCTGGTTCACGCCCACTGCGACAACAACCTTGTCGAACATAGTGAGCGCCCTGCGGAGTATGTTGAGATGCCCGGCTGTGAATGGGTCGAACGAACCGGGGAACAGTGCTGTTTTCATATTTGCCAATTTATGGGTTCTTTGCCCTGCCGTTCAAGCAGAGCGTTTGTTTTTGAAAAATGCCTGCAGCCGAAGAACGCGCCCCTTGCCAGAGGTGAAGGGTGTGCGGCCTCCAGTACGAAATGCCTGCTCGTGTCTATCAGAGGAGCCTTGCTCCTTGCGTAGTTGCCCCAAAGCAGGAATACGACGCCCTGGCACCGGTCCGAGATTGCCTTTATGACAGAATCTGTGAACTCCTGCCAGCCGATTCCGCTGTGCGATGCAGCCTCTCCGCTTCGGACGGTAAGCACTGCGTTGAGCAGCAGCACTCCCTGCCGGGCCCAGCTCTCGAGATTGTGCCTGCCGGACATCTGAATGCCGAGGTCGCTCTCGATCTCCCTGAAGATGTTCTTCAGTGACGGAGGAGCAGGAACCTCGTCGGGAACGGAAAATGACAGGCCCATGGCCTGCCCGTACCCGTGATATGGATCCTGGCCTAGAATCACGACCTTGACCTGGTCCAGAGGGGTGAGTTCGAACGCCCGGAAAATCTTGTCCCCCGGAGGGAATATCATGGCTCCGCGGCTCTTCTCCTGGTGCAGATATGCGGAAAGCCCCGCAAAGTAAGGTTTGTCGAACTCACTTTGCAGGGCCTCACGCCAGCTATTTTCAATCTTTACTGTCAAAATACAAAGTCTATTACGTCCTTTATGTTCTTGACATAATGGAATTCCAGTCCCTTGACATAGATTTCCTTGATGTCTTCGATGTCGCGACGGTTGTCCTCACATATCACGATTGTCTTGACTCCTGCTCTCTTGGCGGCCAGTATCTTCTCCTTGATGCCACCGACAGGAAGCACCTTGCCACGCAGTGTCATTTCTCCGGTCATTGCGATGCCTTTGCGTATGCTCTTGCCCCGCAGCGCGCTCACCATAGACGTCACCATTGTGATACCGGCGGAAGGACCGTCCTTTGGAGTGGCCCCTTCCGGTACGTGGACGTGTATGTCCTTGGCCGAGAACTGCTTTGATGTCATATCTATCATCTGAGGATGGGCCTTGATATACTGGTAGGCAATGGTGGCGGACTCCTTCATCACGTCTCCGAGGTTGCCTGTCATGCTCATAAGTCCCTTCCCGTTGCTCACCGAACTCTCGACGAAAAGTATTTCGCCGCCCATCTGCGTCCACGCCAGACCAGTTACCACACCGGGAGCCTCGTTGCCCTTCTGGGAATCGTGATAATTCGTAGGAAGCCCGAGATATTCCTTGAGGTTTTCTTTCTTGAGCGTGGCAGGGTATTCCTGCTCCGTGGCTATCTTCTTGGCGGTCACGCGGGCCACCTTCGCGATCTGCTTCTCCAGACCGCGGACACCTGATTCGTGGGTGTACTTGTCTATGATGTCCTTGATGCAGGCTGTGTCCAGCTTGAGCTTGCGCTTGTCAATTCCGTGCTCCTCCAACTGCTTGGGCACAAGGAAGTGCTTCGCAATCTCTATCTTTTCCTCGGCAAGGTAACCGGTCACGTTGATTACCTCCATACGGTCCAGAAGGGCCGGCTGGATTGTGGATATGCCGTTTGCCGTAGTGATGAACAGCACATTGCTCAGGTCGTAGTCAATATCCAGGTAATTGTCGTGGAAGGTTCCGTTTTGCTCCGGGTCCAAAGCCTCGAGAAGTGCAGATGACGGGTCGCCCTTGAAGTCGGACGACAGTTTGTCAATCTCGTCCAGGACAATTACAGGGTTGGAAGTGCCTGCCTTGGCTATGCCGTTGAGGATGCGTCCCGGGAGCGCTCCGACATAGGTTTTGCGGTGGCCTCGTATTTCGGCCTCGTCGTGCATTCCTCCGAGTGAAATCCTTACGTATTTGCGTCCCAGAGCCTTGGCCACGGACTTGCCTAGACTGGTCTTTCCAACTCCCGGAGGCCCGTAGAGGCAGAGAATAGGGGATTTCATATTCCCCTTGAGTTTGAGCACCGCCAGATATTCCACAATGCGGTCCTTGACAGAATCAAGTCCGTAGTGGTCCTTGTCCAGAACCTCCTGTGCATGGTTGAGGTCCAGATTGTCCGTGCTCATATCGTTCCAAGGAAGCTCCAGCATGAATTCCAGATAATTGTACTGGACGCTGTAGTCGGGCGAGTTGGGATTGTATTTCTCGAGCCTTGCAAGTTCCTTCTCGAAGGTCTTTGCCACGCTCTCGGGCCAGTTTTTCTTGGCTGCAGCCTCGCGGAACCTGTTGAATTCCCCGTCGCCGTCCATACCAAGTTCCTCCTGGATGGTCCTGAGCTGGTTGTTGAGGTAGTATTCCCTCTGCTGCTGGTCTATGTCGCTCTTGACCTTCTGATTGATTTCCTGCTTGATTCGCAAAAGCTGCTCCTGAACCTCGAGCAGCGAGAGCAGTTTGAGCGCGCGTACCTTTATGTCGTCATACTGCAGCAGCTGCATCTTGTCCGAGAAATTCTCGACCTCGATCGTGGTGGCGATGAAGTTCACCAGGAACTGGAAATTCTCAATTGCCTTGAGAGCGCCTATGGCCTCGCGGGAGGCCAGGTTCGATTTGATGACCTGGATGGCCTTGTCCTTGAGTGATTCGGCCATGGCCTTGAGGTCCGGGCTGTCGTTGCTCTGGTGAAGTATCTCCGGCAGATAGTGAACGTCCGCGAAGATATACGGGTCATATCCTGTGACACGGTCCAGCTCCAGCCTCTGATATGCCTGGAGTATGGCTGTGATTGTGCCGTCCGGCATCTCGAGCGTCTTCAGGACCTTCGCTACGGTTCCGTATTTGTACAGATCCTCCTCGTGAGGTTCTTCCACCATCACATCGTTCTGGGGAACGGCGCCGATGAACGTCCCCGCCTGCTCGGCATCCTCGATGAGCCTTATGGATTTCTCCCTGCCTATCGTGATAGGGAAGATGGCTCCAGGGAATATCACGGCGTTCCTCAGGGCCAGGATAGGCAGATTATCCGGAAGTTCCGATTCGTTGAATTTCAACTGCCCCTCTTCCTGAACCACCGGGATTATATTGATTTCTTGTCTCATATTTGCCAAAATGTCAGTGAAAATGATATATAAAATGCTTCCGCTAATATAGACAATCTCCGTGCCACTGCCAAAAGTCGTGACAAATGATATAAATTTGCTCTTAGTATTTTGAAAACTAAAAAATTAAGTATACTTTTGCAATCCCAAAAAATCGAAAAACAATTTACTTATGACTAAAGCAGAAATCGTTAACGAGATTGCCAAGAATACTGGCATTGAGAAAGTGGCTGTACAGACAGTGGTTGAGTCTTTTATGGAAAGCGTTAAGGATTCGCTCGTAAAGGGTAATCCTGTATATCTTCGCGGATTCGGCAGCTTCATCATCAAGCACAGGGCACAGAAGGCGGCTCGCAATATTACTAAGAAAACCACCCTTACAATCCCTGCACACGACATTCCGGCATTCAAACCGGCAAAGGTTTTCCTGGCTGAAATCAAGAAATAATTAACACAATACACTATGCCAAACGGAAAGAAGCATAAGAGACACAAGATGGCGACACACAAACGCAAGAAGCGTTTGCGTCTCAACAGACATAAGAAGAAGTAGTCGAATGAGGCCTGACGGGGGATCCGGCGGGCCTTTTTATTATTCAAAAGTTAATGGAATCCGAAGAAAGAATCAACGACCTTATTGTCGATGTATCCCAGTCGGAAGTACGGCTTGCCTTGATGCAGAATCACAGGCTGGTGGAGTACAGCAGGGAATCAGTCGGCGATGAAGGTTTTACGGTGGGGGATGTGGTGCTTGGACGTGTCAAGAAACTCCTCCCGTCGTTGAATGCCGCTTTCGTGGATATCGGAGACACCAAAGAAGCCTTTGTACATTATCTGGACCTCGGTCTTCATTTTACCGCCTTTGATACTTTTGTGCGTGAGAGCAATCCCAACAGAGACCTCAAGGCGCTGTATCAGGGGATAAAACTCGGTCCCATCCTCGGGAAGGAGGGCAGGATAGAGGATCACCTCAAAGTGGGCCAGATGATAATCGTACAGGTAGTCAAGGAACCGATTTCCACAAAGGGGTCCAGACTCACTGCAGAGATTTCATTGGCAGGACGCAACATTGTTTTGCTCCCTTTTGCAGACAAGGTGAGCATATCTCAGAAAATCACATCCAAAGAAGAGAAAAAGCGCCTGGAAGCACTCGTGAAGAGTATCTTGCCGGCCAACTACGGAGCTATCATCCGCACGGCGTCGGAAGGCAAGAACGCGGCCGTCCTGGTCGCCGAACTGGGCTCGCTGATACGTAAGTGGGAACAGTCCTGGAGCCTGCTTGCTTCGAGCAAGGGGATAAAGCGCCTCTTCTCTGAATGTTCCAAGACAACGGCGGTTCTCCGTGACCTGCTTAACGAGTCGTTCTCGAACGTATATGTCAACGACAGCGCAGTCTATGAAGAAGCCCGCAGCTACATTGCACAGATTTCTCCGGATCAGGAGAAGATCGTAAAACTTTACGATGGCAAGGAGCCTGTTTTCGACCATTTCGAGGTCACCCGCCAGATCAAGAGTTCCTTCGGCAAGGTAGTGCCGATGCAAAAGGGAGCCTATCTGGTGATAGAGACAACCGAGGCCCTGAATGTCATTGACGTGAACAGCGGTATCCGCTCCCGCGCGGCCGACCAGGAGGAAAACTCGTTTGAGGTCAACAAGATAGCTGCCGAGGAGATTGCCCGCCAGCTTAGACTGCGCGATATGGGCGGCATTGTCATAGTCGATTTCATAGATATGGACACCGCCGAGCATCGCAACGAACTGTACAAGTTCATGGTGGATCTGATGTCGTCCGACAGGGCCAAGCACAACGTGCTGCCTCTTACCAAGTTCGGACTTATGCAGATTACCCGCCAGCGCATACGTCCGGTGACTCAGATCAACACTACGGAACAGTGCCCTCTCTGCCACGGTACGGGAAAGATAGCTTCCAGCATAGTGATCGACGAGCAGATAGAGCGCAAACTTGCCTATCTGGTACAGGAAAAGGGAATGAACGACTTGACATTGAAAGTCAGCCCAATCCTGGCAGCGTACATCACCAAGGGATGGAACTCATTTTTCAAGACGTGGAAGCGCAAATTCAAATGCCGTCTCCGGTTGGAGGAATCCACGGATTATTCAGTCCTGCAATTTGATTTCTGCAATTCAAAAGGAGAGGTTCTCGAATGAGGACCTCTCTTTTTTTTACTTATTCCAAACAGAAGTCAAGCGCTTCCCTGATGGCCTTCCTGTCAAGGTTCTGGCCTATGAATACGAGTTTCTGCATCCTGTCCCCGTACAGAGGGTCCCAGTCGCGTTTCAACGCGTCGTCCGTAGCCAGCTGGAACTTGAGTTCGTCTTCCGGCATGGTGGCGTACCACTGGCCTGCATTCTTGAGGGATATCTGGGTCCCTGCCTGCTCGAATATGTAGCAGATGTCGGTGTCGTCCGTGAAATAGCACATTCCCTTGGCTCTTATCACCCCTGCCGGCCAGCGCTTTGATACGAATTCGTCGAACTTGTTTATGTCGAACGGTTTGCGGTTGAAGTAGACATAGGTGCCTATGCCGTATTCCTCCACCTCGCCTTCGACTTCGTCTTCATCTCCGGCACCTTTCTCGACCTCGGTTATCCAGCTTGCCGATGCGGCCACGGATTCGTAGTCGAAAAGCCCCGTGTCCAGTATGCTGTCCAGTTCAACTTCGCCAAAGTCGCATTCGATGATCCGCGCCTTAGGCTGCAGTGCCTTGACAATCTCCCTGACCTTACCGAGTTCTTCCGGTTTGACCTCGGATGCCTTGTTGAGGAGTATCACGTTGCAGAACTCTATCTGCTCGATCACGAGGTTCTCGATGTCGTCCTCGCCCAGATTCCCGCGGAGGAGGTCCTTCGCGCAGGCGAACTCGTCCCTCATCCTCAAGGCATCCACGACCGTTACTATGCAGTCCAGCCTGGCGTTGCCGTTGCGGGTGTATTCCTCTCCCATATACGGGATGGAACATATCGTGCGGGCGATAGGCTCCGGCTCGCAGATGCCGCTGGCCTCGATAACTATATAATC
Source organism: Bacteroidales bacterium (assembly GCA_024401805.1). Taxonomy (GTDB): domain Bacteria; phylum Bacteroidota; class Bacteroidia; order Bacteroidales; family UBA932; genus Cryptobacteroides. The sequence continues at coordinate 17,307 of JAKSKG010000001.1, read as the reverse complement.
GAACCTCTGCATCGCGACTATGTCGCTTATCTGCTGGACAAGGTCCATCTTGAGCGTGCAGCAGATGCAACCGTTCTGCAGGGAGACGAGGCTCTCGTCCCTCTTGCCCACAACTCCGTCCTTCTCGATCAGCGAAGCGTCTATGTTCACCTCCCCTATGTCGTTCACGATTACCGCGAACTTTATTCCCTTGCGGTTGGCGAGTATCTTGTTCACGAGAGTGGTCTTTCCGCTCCCGAGATATCCTGTAAGCAGTAAAACAGGTGTTTCTTTCATAGTGTGATGATTAATGTTCTGTCAGATATCGTAGAGCCCTTTCCGCCATAGGCAGCAGGGCCTCGCTGTTCATCTGGTTCTCCATGCTGAACAGGCGCATCGCCGCATAAGGCATGAACTCGTCCACAAGGTCCTCCAGGACGACTTTGTGTCCGAAATATCTGTCGGCTGCCGCCTGATGGAAGCGTCTGGTCCTCTCGAAGCCGCAGTGATACAGTTCCATGAATTTTTCCTCTGAAACGAAATCGTTCCCTGCCGCAACGAATACCATCATTCCCAGGTCGAACTTGTAGTATCCGTAAGAGAATGTCCCCAGGTCTATCAGGTAGTCCTTGCCTGCGGCTGTGATCACATTGCCGAAGTGCAGGTCTCCGTGTATCCCGACCTCTCCGTCGGGAAGGGATTCCAGCACGTTCAGCGCCTTGTCCTTTATATCCTGGGAGTGGAATGGATTGCTGATTATTGCATTCCTGGTGTAGTCTTTGACGTCAAGCAGCCCCGGGACCTTGCAGTTCGTGGAATGCAGCTTGAGGCACACGTCGGCAAAAGAGCGCCCGAGCCGGTCTATCTCGTCCATAGAGCTGGCGTCCCCGACAGCCCTTGCATAGGATTTCTTCCCCTGAATGTACTCGAACACAAGACCGTACCTCTGCCCGTCGAATGCAATGTACCCCGGGCGGGGTGTAGGAAGCCCTATGTCATATATCGCCCTGGCATTGGCAATCTCCCTGGCCCACAGGTCGAGCGAAGCCTCCCCGTTGTTCATCTTGAGGATAAGGGAAGGGTCGTTCCTGTTGACGAAGGACTGGCCTACCGCTCCGGCTCCGGTCGGAATCCAGTCGCCCGGATCAATGCGCCTTATGCCGGCCTGATTGGGGATATCTGTCTTTTCCATATTGCCATTTTTCAATTCCGTATGCGAAGATACCGATTATTTTTCATAATTTTAACCCGAAATCAATCTTGGGATATGAATTATAGACGTTGCGGAAAGAGCGGACTTCTCCTGTCGGAGATTGCTCTGGGCTTCTGGCACAATTTCGGGGACGGGTCGGATCCTGATGTGTGCCGCTCGATAGTGGAATGTGCATTTGACAACGGTGTCACGTATTTCGACCTTGCCAACAATTACGGCCCGGAGCCGGGCAGCGCCGAGCGTAACTTCGGCCGCATCCTCAAGGATTCGCTCTCATCCCACAGGGACGAGATTGTCGTCGCCACCAAGGCAGGGCACCTTATGTGGCCCGGTCCGTACGGGGAATGGGGCTCCAGGAAGAGCCTGATGGCATCAATCGACCAGAGTCTGGAACGTATGGGGCTGGACTATGTAGACATATTCTATTCGCACAGGCCGGATCCCGACACTCCCCTCGAGGAAACCATGCAGGCGCTGGTGGACATAGTCCGTCAGGGCAAGGCTCTGTATGTGGGGATTTCGAAATATCCGCCTCAGATGGCGGCGGCAGCCTATGCGTACCTGAAGGAGCAGCACGTCCCTTGCCTGGTATATCAGGGCAAGTACAATATGATGCTTCGTTCCCAGGAAGATGAAATCATCCCCCAGGCAGCGGCCAACGGGGTAGGCTACGTGGCTTTCTCTCCTTTGAACCAGGGGCTGCTTACAGACCGGTATCTGAACGGAATCCCGGAAGGCTCACGTATGACCCACAGCCAGTTCCTGACCAGCGCATCCCTTACTCCGGAATACTTCGGGATGATGGAGGAACTCCGCCGGCAGGCCCTGGAACAGGGATGCACCATAGCCCAGCTGGCCCTGAGGTGGATACTGCGCCGTCCGGAGGTAAGCTCCGTCATAGTCGGCGCCAGCTCCGCAGAGCAGCTCCGGCAGAACCTCAAGGCGGTGGAGCGGTAGGGGACTGGTGTCTAGAATACCAGCCCGAGTCCGGCCTTTAATCCGGCCGATTTGAATCCGGTCGAACTTATTCCGAAAGAAATGCCGAAGACTCCCAGATGCAGTATGCATCCGGTCTCGGCTGCGACGCCCTTGACGGAGACGTCGGAAACGTCCATCCAATTGCCGTCGATATCCTGCCAGAAGACGGTTTTTTCGCCATAACCGGCTCCGGCATAGGCGATAAGCCGTAGTAAGGGACCACTGGAAAGACCAGTATCAGATGCATCTGGATACATATTTCAATGTGATTGACAAGGATCTTTGCACTATGTGTTTCAACCGCTATGATGCAAAGGATTCAAATGACATCAACTATCTGACAATGGATATGTATGTGCGGGCTGCCGGAGAAAAGACCTATCGGCTGGACTCCGCCTGTTCAGGAAAAGGCTTCAGGGAGTTCCTTCAGGCACGAGGTGTGAAAATCATCCGCATCAGCAAGGAGGATGCCAATCATTACGCCAACAATTATCTTACTGTATATGCCCGGCATATAATGTCAGTAGCCTTTCAAAGCAAGGATCTGGAGGCCGAGTATGAGAGAAACGGCGTGAAAGTCGAGTGGATCCCTCTTGAAAACCTTATAGGAGGCTATGGAGCCGCGCATTGTATGACCCAGGTGCTCAACCGCGGGGATCTCTGAGCACCCGAATGATGCTTGCCGGCAGGAAATAATCCCTTTCTTGAAGACGAAAATCGCGGAATTTACAAGACATCCTGCGAGATCCCGATATTATAAATGGCTTCGGTGGCCTCGTCAAAGGCTTTTTCCCTCTGCCTGCCAATAAATTCAGCAGAAAGGAAGAGAACCAGTGCAATGATTATCACTGCAATCAGGTATAACATCCACCACGGTTTTGTGTTCAAAACAGCTTTTTTCATCTGGGCTGCGGTCTGGAACCTCTTGGAAGGCTCTCGCCTGAGGCATCGGGCGGCAATGTGTGAATACCATTTTCCTGCAAGCTCGGAAATAATGATTCCCAACGAATAGATATCGCTCCTGGCATCCAGCACCTGGCCGTTCAGTTGTTCCGGGGATGCGTAAATTCTGGTGCCGGCCGGAGCCTTGTGGATATAGAAATCATCTGTGTCTGACAGTCCGAAATCAATTATCTTGACATTGTGCCCGTTATGGGTGATGATGATGTTTTCCGGCTTGAGGTCTCTGTGGATAATCTGCCTGTGATGCATATAGTCCAGAGCATCGCAGGTCTCGCAGATAATTTTACGGCAAAGATCTTTGTTCAAAGGTCCTTTGGATGCTATATCCCTAAGGGTGCTCCCGTCCACCCATTCCATCTCGATGCAGTTGCCCAGTTCCTCATCCTGCAGGAATGCGATGATGCTGCAGATATTCGGGTGATCCAGGCCGTACCCGATTTCAAACTCTTTCCGGAGCAGGCTCTCAAACCTCGGATCGCCTCGGTAATCCGGCTTCAGGGCCTTGTAGATACGGAATTTGCCGTCCTTGTTGCGCTTGTATATCTCGCTGAACCCGAGCACTGAAGAATATACCGGGCTGTCAGAAGATGAAAAAAAGATTGACGGAGCATCCATACCTGTCAAAGGTAAGTATTTTTTATGTACCTTAGCAACCCGATGAAACTGCTCACCCTCATTCTGTCCGGTATTTTGTTTGCCGCTGCGCCTCAGCAGGACGCGCGCACATTCTGGGACAGGGTACTCGACAAATACGAGGCCCTCTGCGAAGCCTGCCTGAACCACAGGTCCACACGCGAGATAAACACGATGACAAAGGATTTCAACGACCTGCTGAAGTCACCTGTCGGAAAAATGGATGAGGAGCAGACAGAACGTTTCGTAAATATCCAGAACAGGTACAAGGGTATCATTTCGCTGGCGAAAGCCCCTGTAGACAGGGCTGAAACAGGAAACCTTGTCAAGGTTGATACTGTGCGGCGTGTCGAACATATCCAGGTAGTGGATACTGCATTCATCAAAGAAGTTCTGGGCCAGGTGGAGATTCTCCAAACTTCCATCAATAAGGATACGATAATACATCTTATTCAGTATAAAAAAGAGATGCCCGAGCCCGTTGTTGCAAAGGAAGAAAAGGCCCCTGTTGTACCTGTTCCTGTCCCTCCTGCCGACAAGATATCATATTTCATTCTGGCTTCTGCGGGGATTACTCCGGATATCTCTTATGGCGCTATGGTGGGAACTTTGTCTGGCAGATGGGGCGGCTACGTCAAGTTCCGCAGCAATTACTCATTCAAGACAAAGGAATACGGCTGCAATTCAAGGGGCGAGACTTCCGGAGGAATTATCTGGACCAATGGGAAATCGTCATTCTCCAGACTCGCCGCATCTGTCGGAGCGTCATTCAGTGCCACTCCGTGGCTTATCGCTTATGCAGGTGCTGGATATGGCATCGCGGATATGCTGTGGCAGGATTATTCCGGCAGATGGGCTCGTGTCACAGATGCGTCATATACGGGCGTTTTGCTCGATCTGGGAGCCGCCGTTCACCTTGGAAGCCTCGCACTCAGTGTGGGCGTAAACAATACCGGGCTCAGATATTTCGACCTGGAACTCGGAATCGGAGTGATATTCTAGAAATCTTATTCTGTATCAAGGACAGAAAGCCCGTCGTTGCTGCCGGCAATATACGACTGCGTGTATTCCCCGTCCCTGAATATCCTTGGGATGTAAAGAGGGTATCCGAGCACAAAGCTTGTCGCTTCGAATTCATCGCCCTCTTTGAGTTGGGAGTTTATGGAATCTTTTACTTTGAACCTGTAATTGCCGAGATACTGCAGACTGACCAAGCGGTTGGGATGCCAGCCTATCCTGACAATACAATCTGCGCTGAGTTCGGTGGTGTTTATACATTTTGAGCTGAAAAAACCGGACTCGAACGCAGGAGTATTCTTGATTGTATCACAGAAATCCAGAAAATCCTTGTAGCCGATGTATCGGCTCAACACGTCAAGAGTGGACACGCGTGGTATAGGATTGCTTGTGACATAGCCCCACAGACGCTTGAGAGTGGACGCAGACACAATCTCGTTGATATCGTGCTCTATCACCACGGACAGGGCTTCGAAGTCGGTTGACGTGGATATCCTGCGGCCATAGTGTTTCTCCACTTCCGAAAGCAGGTAATTCAATTCCGGGATGGTTTTGCTCATCTTCTGGTTCATATCGGTTCGTTTTGACAGGCAAAAGTACCTATCGCGACGAGCCCAATCAAGTCCATTTTAGTCCATTTCAGATTTGTGCCTGACATCAAGTTCCCCTGTCCCTTCTCTTCCAATATACAGACGGCTTATGTCTACGGCATCGTTGACAAGTATCTTTTTGAGTTTTGGACAACGACCTACATAGACTTTCCTCAGCCTTTCCAGCGGACTCAGGTCGAAAACCTCCATAATAGGCATATCGTCTGCCCATATAGCTTCCATCTTGGGATTTCCGGAGAGGTCTATCTCATCAAGCGGAAAACCACTGATGTTGGCACCAAATAACTCGGGCCATTGGGACAGGAAGTCAGGCCTGTCTATCCATTTCCCTCCTCCAGTGCCTCCGAAATGAAGGCTTGACAGGGAGCGGCAGTTAGAGAGGTCCGGAGTCCCGGAAAGATTCAGCCCGTTGCCGTGATATGCCGAGAGTCTGGTGTTCTTCGTGAGGTCCACAGATGTGATATCACAATTCATGCTCATGTTAAAATCGTAAAGAAGCGGGAGCATTGTTACGTCGATTGAGGTGAGGCTGTTCCAGCTGGCATTCAATTGTCTGAGCTCCGTATTGTGGGACAAATCAAGTTCACGCAGCTTGTTATCTTGACAGTCGATTATTCTCAGATGAGGATTTCCGCTTACGTCCAGGGACATCAACTGCCCTTTAGCGATAAACTCTCCATCCTGCATCCCTCCTCTGGCATGGAGTTCCAGAAGATTCGGGAAATATTCTATCCCCTTGACTGTATGGATACTGTCCGTGCAGACATTTACCACCGTTATCAGGGACGCTTCACCGGCGGAAATCCTGCCATCTGCATTAGTATCAAAATTGGCGAGACAATATCTCCTGAATACCGGATCCGTAATAACCGCAATTGCACCGCCTTCTTCCTTTACCGTGAATTTTACCGGAGCTGACGTTATCTCATCCTTTCCGCTGGACGCGAAAGCCGCAGCAACATATTCGGCAGGCGCTTCAAGCCCTATGATTTCTGCCTTGAGCAGTCCATTCTCAGGTGTCGCGTTTATTACGGTTATCATTCCTTCGGGCTCCCCGTATTTGAAACCGAAAGTCTCGCCTTCCCTGACATTCTGCACCGTACAGCTCAGGGCCGCCTTGTATTCGTCAACTCTCACCGACACGTCCCCCAGTTCCGGTGCAAGGAAGTCCTCCGCATCCGGCCTCTGCACACAGCAGCAGAGCATCGTCACGGGCATCAAAAGCAAAAGTATCCTGCCTATTCTCATTATTGGCGGTTTACAAACAAGTTTTACAAAAATAAACATTTTAGGCGACAATGCACACGAAAGAGTAAATGGACCAGAATGGACTTGATTGGGGAATGACCACTGAATAAATTTGCGGGAATTCGAATGTTAATAAATCATATGCATATGACAAATTCCATTGAAAAGGCCTCCGGATATCTGAGTCCGGAATCAGAGATTGTAGAGATTCAACTGTCAAACCCTATTCTGGATGCATCATCCGGAGACGGGACAGGAGATGACATTATTGTTAATCCGGAAATGGATTTCAGATGGTAATGAACCCGCCTATGAGAAAAATGATATTTCTTGCCGTGATGCTTGTTGCTGCGGCAGTGTCCGGCTGTTCCAAGCGGGATGGATTTCAGGAATACACCGGCGTGAAGACAGTATCGTTCATCGCGGACGACTTCATTGTCAACGACGGACTTACCAGAACGGTCATCACCAATAATGACCAGAGTTTTCAGTGGGCTGCTAATGACACGGTAGGCATCTATCCCAACAAGGGATCGCAGCTCTTCTTCGAGATGACCTCCGGGGCAGGAACCAATTCGGCGGTCTTCGACGGAGGCGGCTGGGCTTTCAGAAGCGGTTCGTCGTATTACAGCTACTATCCGTTCATCGCTGACTACCATCTTGACAGAAAACATATCCCGGTTTCGTTCACTGGACAGAGGCAGAACGGTCCATCCGACTTCGGGCACTTCGGCAAGTACGACTATATGGCAGCCGATAAGGCCACCGTCCAGGACAATGCCATATCCCTGAACTACCATCATCTGGGGAGCATACTCAGGTTCAATGCGAAGCTTGCTCCGGGGACATACCGCCAGCTCACCGTAACGGCCCCATCTGCAGGGTTCGTGCTGGACGGACATTATAATCTGGAGGAACAGACTCCCGTGATAACGGGAGACGCCAAGTCCCGGGAACTGTCGGTAGTGCTCGACGATTTCACAATCGAGCAGGAGAGTCAGGTCTACATCTATCTGATGTGCGCCCCTGTGGATTTCTCCGGGTGCAGCCTTGTTGTCAGCATACTGGACAATGACAAGAAACAGTATGACTGTGTAAAGAACATCCCGGCATCATATCCTTTCAAGGCGGGCAACCTGTATCCGTTCGGATGCAGCACCTGGACGGAAGTCCCTCAGAGCGTGGGCATTGTCATAGATGACTGGGGTGACGGCGGTCACATCAGCGGCGGAGCGGAATGACGTGGGATGTCATGCTGAACCCCTATACGTCATGCTGAACCTCACGACGTCATGCTGAACTTGTTTCAGCATCTCCTTCCAACCGGAACAAACGTAAAAAACTAATACAATGAAACTGAAACATTTGTCTTTGATGGCCTTTGCCGTCGCCGCACTTTTTGCGGGTTGTACAAAGGAACCGACATTCGGACCAGAACAGACTGGTGATATGATACCGCTGAACATCAGCAGTTCCATCAACCAGAAACATACCAAGGCCACGGCCGATGGCTTTGTGGACAAGGACGCCCTCGGTCTGTTCGCAGTGAACTATACGGACGACAACGCCGTGGCCGGAACCCTTCTTTCGGAGGGCAACCAGGCTGACAACGTGAAGTACGTCTTTGACGGGAACAACTTCAAGTGGAACCCTGTCAAGCCTGTTTACTACAAGGACATCAACACCCACGCGGACCTGTACGCCTACTATCCGTATCAGGCAAACATCAAGGATGTGAACGCTGCCGGCTTCGAGGTGAAGAAGGACCAGAGTGCAGAGGCCACCGCAACAGCCCTCAGCGGCTACGAGGCATCAGACTTCCTTTGGGGCAAGGCCAAGAACGTCACGCCGGTGCAGTCTGCAATCCCTATCGCCCTCAGTCACAAACTGTCTGCAGTGGAGGTCAGCCTCGTAGAGGGAACCGGCTTTGCCGAGGATGAGTTCGCAAGCCTCGAGAAGAGCGTGATTCTCACCAGCACCACCCGCAAGGCAACCATCGACTACGCCACAGGTGAGGCCACCCCTCTCGGCGGCCCTCAGTTCGACGGAATCGTGATGTGCCCGCAGGAAGGTGGCAGCTGGAGAGCCATAGTAATCCCGCAGGCTGTCGCTGCCGGAACACAGCTCTTTGCAATCACCGTGAACGGGGTGTCATACAAGTTCAGTCAGGGCAATGCCACCGAGTATCAGGCCGGCAAGCAGATGACGGTTGATATCACTGTCAACAAGAAGACCCCATCCGGAGACCTTGATCTCACCCTCGCCGACACCCAGATTACCGACTGGACAGAAGACAAGAATAGCCACGGCGGCGAGGCAAGGCAGTACTTTGTAGTGAACGTTGAAGAGCCTGGAACCCTCGGCGCTACCATCAAGTCCATGGGCAAGAATCCGGATAAGATCCGCAACCTCAAGGTTGTCGGCAATGTCCGCGACGATGACTTCTACTTCATGCGTGACTCTATGGCCATCCTTGAGGCGGTGAATATGAAGGAGAGTGTTGTGGCTGCGCCGCATCAGCAGACACAACTTGTGGTTGCCTCTTCTACAAGTAATCTATATAAGATATTTTGCAAGGCGTTGGGCAAACCTGATGAAATACGGTATAAATATGACGGGTATTGGTACGACAAAGGAAACATCATCCCAAGAGATGCTTTCAAGGATAAACAAACTCTTTGCTATTTTTGTTTTCCTGAATATATTGAGGGGATAGGAGAGACAGCATTTGCTGGTACTAAATTATCAGGCTCCTTGGTTATCCCTGATGCTGTTGAACTAATATTGTACAGTGCTTTTTCTGGGACAAACATTGGAAATGTTTCTTTTCCTAATAATATATATTATTTAGGGAATGGTGCCTTTGAAGGTTGCTCATCCCTTTGTGGAACATTAAATCTACCTTCTCAATTGCAATACATTGGTGAAAGAGCTTTTAAGCTTTGTGAATTCTCCGGAGAACTTCATCTTCCGGAAAATTTGGAGTTTATTGGGTTAGATGCATTTTACGGTGCAGGAAGATTTGTAGGTGGATTGAAGATTCCGGATAAGATAACAAAATTGTATCGCAGTACTTTTTATTCATGTTTTTTCTCTGGAAACTTGGATTTAAATAATGTTAGGTCATTTGAAGGTGAAAATATTTTTCAATATTGTGGTTTTTCTGGTGAACTGATAATCCCGGAAGGCGTTGTTTCTATCCCTGATCGTTTTATTTTTTCAGATTTCGGGAAACTTTCGAGTGTGGTATTCCCTTCAACTTTAAAAGAGATTGGTGATTTTGCTTTTTGTTACCAACCTCTTAGTAAGGTTGTCAGTTTCCCTGAGGGGTTCCAGGTAATACGTGAAAGAGCATTCGGCGGTTGCTCTCATATTGTAGGAATAGAATTACCTTCTACAATTCAGACTATTCAACAAGATGCATTTAGGGATTGTTATGGTATCTCAAATATCGTATGTAAGTCAGTAGAACCTCCAACTGTGGTTAGTGGAGCGTTTACTGGAGTAGCCAAAGATAATTTCACTGTAGAAGTCCCGGCGCAGTCTGTGAAGAGGTATCAGGCAGAACCCGGCTGGAGTGATTTCAAACGTATCGCTGCGCATTATGATTTTTCTGTCAGCCGCGAAAGGATGCGAGCGCTCAATGCCGCACAGGAACGCACATATACCCTCCGTGCCCCTGCGGAGTACAAATGGCGCATAGACAGTATTCCTGATTGGGTAACTGTTACACCTGCATCCGGTACCGGTAAGACGGATATCATTGTCTCTGTCAGCAAGATGGATCCGACCTCTGGCAAATTCGAGGTGAATGAAGGAACCTACAATCAGCCGAACTACCAGAAATATAGTGGCCGCAATGGTGCGGTGATATTCAAGATTGACGAACTCGGTATTGACTATACCTGCTCTCTTGAAATAGAGCAGTATGATTCAGAATATTCCGACGGAGAAGTCATCAAAAAACAGTCTGCAACAGTCAACCACGGAATCGACATTGTCTTTGTCGGTGACGGTTATGATGCCAAGGATATTGCCAAGGGTACTTTCGATAGTAATGTACAAGAAGGTATCAATGCGTTTTTTGACATTGAACCGTACAAGACCTACAAGGAATACTTCAATGTTTATGCTGTAGTATCCCAGTCAGATGACAGCGGAATTGGGACAGTGAATACTGTGGTCGATACCAAGTTCGGCACATACTTCACTCAGAATCGAATCAAGGTTCCTGCATCCGAGCCGATTTTCACCTGGGCAAAGAAGGCCGATGCCGGAATCGATTTCACCAAGGCTCTTGTAATCAACTTGCTCAACACCTCTGCCTACGAGGGAATATGTGCAATGTATGCAGACGGCTCTGCAATAGCCTTTTGTCCTGTCAGCCGCGATGCCTACCCTTATGACTTCCGCGGTATAATCCAGCACGAGGCCGGAGGCCACGGATTCGGAAAACTCGGAGATGAGTACATCTATCACAATGCATTCATCCAGACCTGCGATTGTAAAGATGGTTGTGATCACCCGAAGGGAGATAATGACAATTACTCTTCATACGGCATCTTCAAGTCTCTCGGCTGGTACAAGAACCTCTCAATGAACGGAGATATGCACCAGGTTCCTTGGGCTCATCTTATCTATAATCCTCAATATTCCAACTATGTGGATATGTACGAGGGCGGCTATATGCACAGCCGCGGAGTTTACCGCAGCGAAGCTACAAGCTGTATGAACAACAACATCCCATACTACTCGGCAATCAGCCGTCAGGCTATGGTGGAAAGGATAATGTCAATTACCGGCGAGGAATTTACTCTTGAGAAGTTCTATGCGAAGGATAAGGATGATTTTGGAACGATCCCGGCAACCAAGTCTTCAGCTACTCCGATTAACCGTACCTATGGCGTTGATCCTCTCTGGAACCGTGGAAGTGAGGAAGGTTCGGTAGTTTATATGGGCGAGCATCCCGATTACAGCAAAATCAAATAAGGAGGAAAGGATATGAAAAAGATACTTTTAATTTCAGCAGCAATGATTGTGTGCCTTGCCTCCTGCACAAAGGAGCAGGCTGTGAAGACCATTTCAAGCAACGAGATTCAGTTCAATATCTCCCTTGCCGGCCATTCGTCCCAGGTCTCAAAGGCAAGCGCAACAGCATTTGAGGCCGATGATGCAGTCAGCCTCTATGCAGTTGAGTATAATGGTGATACCCAGATGCCTCTGCAGATAGGTGGCAACTATATCAACAACGAGAAGCTCACTTACAGCGGCAGCGCCTGGTCATCAGTAAGTAAGCTCTACTGGAGCGCAAACGCCTGCGACTTCTATGCCTTCTATCCATATCAGGCAAGCATCGGCTCGGTTGAGGACTATCCTTTCAGCGTTTCGGTTGACCAGAGTGGTGAGGGATACGAGGCTTCCGACCTTATGTTCGCGAAGGCAGAGAAAGTTGCAAAGGAGGCGGGAAGTGTGAGCCTTCAGTTCAACCATATGATGTCAAAGTGCCGTGTCGCCATTGTGAAAGGGCCAAAGTTCGAGGGTGATATCCCGAACGACATAGTCGCCCACATCTACAACACCACGACCGACTGCAAGGTCGATTGGACAAAAGGTTCGGTGGAGAAGGATGCCTTCGGAGCCAAGAAGACCATCACGATGAAGAAACTCTCCAACGAGGAGTTCGAGGCCGTGCTAGTCCCACAGAACATCGAGAAGCGCACCCCACTCATTGAACTCACGATGGGTGGCATAGCCTACCTTCTGGAAACCTCGCTCAGTTTCCGTCCGGGCTACTGCCACACCCTCACCGTCACCCTCAACACCTCTCCTGACCAGGAGATGATAGAAATAAACATTGACCCTAATATCCAAAATTGGAACTAATATGAATAACACAAAAACTCAAAAGAAATCTTGCTACAATGTCAAAACCGAAAAGTTTAATACTATTTTGAAGTGGGCAAAAGAAAAGGACCCTCACGAGAACACACCTATTCTAATTCCAACTCTCGGAAGGAAAAGGGGAAGTAAGAAAACACGCCTTTGGCCATTTGGGAATGTTTTGTTGTTAAAAGCTGCACCGGAATCACGAGTGCAATCAACTTTTATTCTTGATAAAGCCAAATGGACGGCGTATATTAAGGAATATAACTCTTTGCTCGAATGTGAAAAAGATTATAAAAACCTAGGCAAGAAGTTTTTTGAGTGGGGAACTTATTGGCCTGCTGTATTAGCAATATGCAAAGCTTATCAGGAAGATATTAAAAACATTTAAACATTTTTGTGCCGGCAGCTGCCGGCACTTTTTTCATGAGACAGGCTCTTGCATGCCAACGTCGTACTCTTAGACAGCGCCTGTTGTATCTATCGCGAGAATTTCCTTTTCCGACAGGCCTGTGGAGGAAGCGATAATGCTTGTATCAATTCCGGCCTTCCTGAGGGCGGCGGCAATTTCAAGGGATTTTGCTTTGGAACCTTCTGCTCTTCCTTCTGCTCTTCCTTCTGCTCTGCCTTCCTCTATGCCTTCTGCTCTTCCCGCGGCAAGCCCTTCGATGCGCCCCTCTTCGAGACCTTCGGCCTTCCAATCCTCAAGATTGGCCTCGTATTCGGCCTCCCCGATGATGGACTTCATATAACTGTCCTTGGTGTCCTTCTTCATTTTCGCCGTGTCTGCAGCTCTAAAAATCCGTTCCAGCAGGGGATCGTGGAGATTGTCAGGTATTTCCTTGCAGTCGGCCATTTCCATGAGTACATATGAGAGTTTTTCAAGGAAAGGCGTATTTTCGTTGATTTCTTGCAGACTACCGTCAAATTTAGGCAACTCTATGAAGATTTGCAACACCTTGTCATTGCGCTGTGTTGTCTGAACCTCGTCAATGTCGCATAAGGACAACCGGACAGGAGTCCGGTCTACATTCCTGAACAGAGGATCCCCCGCGAATGCCAGGAAGATGGTCTTGCCTATAGAATACCCCTTTGTCCTAGAATTGACGTAGTGGTCCAGAATGGCCGCTGCTGTGTAGATTGTAGAGCGGTCGATGAACGAACTTTTCACATAGTTCTGCATTTCGATCACCATCCGGCTCCCGTCCTGCAGGCGGCAATGGACGTCGAAGCTTGCGTCACGCATCTTCCCTACAGGAATCGTGATGTCGCGCGGAAGGTATTCCACGCTTTCGATGTGGTAGTCGGGGAAAAGCCTGTTCAGCAGTTCGAGCAGAATGTCCTTGTTCTCCTCGCTCCCCAGAAGATACTTGAAGCCCCAGTCCGATGTCGGATAAATGAAACGTTGGTTCTCGTCGTAGACGAAATTGCGGTACTTGCGTGCCATGGTTTGAAAGATTGAAAGAGTTGAACAACCCGGTAGCCTTACGGCCCCGGCACCGCTGTTATTCACCCTCCCAATCATGATCAACACCGGACTTCGTCCCGATTTTCCGGACACCCATTCTCGCAGAAACGAATAAAGGTGAACCATGTCCCCGGCGCTACCCGAGGCGTTCGGCAAACTTTGGGCTCCCCCACAGCAGGGTACGAATAAAACCTCTTCCGGAAAATCCAGCGCTGAAAATGAACTATGATGCAAATCTAATCTTTTTTCGTTTCGCCGGCAACTGTTTTTTTTGTCGGTCAAATAATTGGGCTAACTTTGCACGTTACAATATCAACATATACCATGAAGAAAGAAAAAGAAGGATACGTCAGGCCGGTCGCGGAAGGCATTGCGCTTGAAGTAAGCAATGTCCTTTGCGAAAGCGGGGATTTCAGAGGTGGCGACACCCAGGAGTATGATTTCGGAGACACCAGCGGGTGGGATTTTTAGGAGGGACCCAGTATGAATAACGCTACCAGATTCATAGTCGCTGCAATTGCCATTGCACTATCCCCGGCCTTCCTGGCAGGGTGCTCCAAGTTCGATACGGAGAATGCTGTCCAGCAGACATTCACTGCCCAAATATCAGATGTTACCAGAACCGCCCTCAGCGGTGGAAAGGTGTTCTGGGAAGAAGGTGACGAAATTTTCATCAACGGAGTATCCTTCATTGCGAGTCCGGATGAACAGAACCCGTCTGTCGCATCGTTCCGTAAGACAAACCCTGCCGGTCCGAATGCAAAACCGGACAGCAGAGGCTCGTATGTCGCCACATTTGCCTGCAGTTTTGATTCCGAGAAGGGCAAGGGCGTGATTCCGGAAACTGTGAAATATTCGGAATCGGGCGGCGTTCAGGCTCCCATGCTCGCAAAGAGCAAGACAAACAGCCTCAGTTTCAAGAATATATGTTCTGTCCTCGAAGTGACTCTCAAAGGTACCGAGACGGTTTCCCGCATTGAATTCAATGCCTCCGGCAGCGCGTTGTCCGGGGAGTTCGCGATCCCCGACGGGCAGACCGCAGTAATGTCGGGGAGCAAGGGCTCTGCCGTTCTTGACCTTGGCGCGGGTGTGAAATTGACAAAGGAGGGCACGGTCTTCCGTATTGCAGTGCCTGCGGGGGAGTATTCGGGTCTCAATGTCAAGGTTACGGATTCCGGATGCAGAGCCTGGCAGAAGACGGCCGGCAAAGTGGCCGCAATGTCGGTCAATACCATATACAGGCTTTCTTTCACCCCTGCTTTTCCTTCTGTTGTGGACGGGGCCCTTACAGGTGTGTATTCCATTGACGACAACGGCGGCAAGGTCAATTTCTCCAAGGGGAACCTGTACTATGACGACGGCTGGTACTTTGCCGGTTCCCAGACGGATGTCCCGGATGCAGAGTGGTCGGACAAACGCCCGGTGACCCATTTCTTCTGGACCGACGATCCCGCTGTTGCGGTTGGGCAGAACTACGATATGGACCACGAAGATGCCGGCGACGAACTGTTCTTTACCAATTCCCCTGATTTCAAAGTATATGGTAACGGCAGTTGGAGAGCGCTCAGCGTCCGGGAGTGGGACTATCTTTTGAACGGAAGGAAGTTTACCGTGAATCATTCCGCACATTACGGAGAAGGTTATTCTTACCTCAGGGTAATACTTTTCAAAGAAGGTGTTTACGGGCTTCTTCTGTTCCCGGACGGATTCACCGGCCAGGAAGAGGTGATGCTTCAGAAATATATTCCTGAGGGATGCGCATTCCTTCCTTGCGGCGGCATCTGCCTGTACGGGAAAGGAATTGCCGAGAATGAATCCGGGGCATACTGGACCCCTGATGCGAATCCTGTGCTCGGCAGCACGCTCTCATTCGGAATGGGAGGAGTAAGCATAGGCACCGCTACCAACAAGTTCGCAGGTCTTTCCATCAGGCTTGTTGTTCCCATATAGAGATATTACTGCCCAAACGGCATCGCGGAGATATGGACCAGCCAAAAATTGAACGCCTTCTGAAACTCATCCAGATGATGTCCGGATCGGTTTACTATACCTATGACCAGCTTTGCGAAAAGCTCGGGATATCGCGCAGGTCCATATTCAGATACGTGGACACCTTCCGGCAGGCCGGCTTCACGGTCTCCAAGGTGAACGGCAACGTGCCCCGTCTTGTAAAGATGAGCAGCGCGACTCCGGACCTTGACAAACTGGTGTATTTCTCGGACGAGGAGGCTTTTCTGGTGAACTCCCTCATAGATTCGCTGGATTCCACCAACAACCTCAAGAACAATCTCAAGAACAAGCTCTCGGCGGTGTACGACTGCACCTCGCTTGCAAGTTACACCAGCAACAGGGGCAATGCCGAGAAGATCGAGAACCTCGAGGATGCCATCTACGGAAAGTGCAAGGTTATCCTGCGCAGCTACGAGTCCGGGAATTCCCATACAGTCCGGGACTACACCGTAGAGCCGTTCGCATTCACTTCGGATGCGGTTGACGTATGGGCGTACGACATTGCGGCAGGCTTCTGCAAAGTATTCAAGATAAGCCGCATAGGGAGCGTCGAGTTCCTCGAGGAAAGTTGGGGGCACGAGCGTGAGCACCGCAAGCGTGAGGTGGACATATTCCGTATGTCGGGAGATACCCCGATCCCGATAAGGCTGAGGATGACTGCCTTTGCCAAGAATCTGCTTCTGGAGGAGTACCCTCTGTCCGCAGGATTCCTGAGGGAAACCGAAGCTCCGCAGGATGCCCCCCAGGCCTGCTGGCTGCTCGAGACCGACATCCGCTCTGTCTACGGGGCGGGACGCTTCGTAATGGGGCTTTCGTCGGAAGTCCGCATCCTCGAGGGTGAGGCGCTGCGAGAGTATATCCGCTCCGAGGTCAAGGAGCATCTCTTGGAAATATAGTGACATAAGTTGACACTTGTCCGGAATATCTTTGCACCAATAAAACGACAGAGATATGGACAACACATTATTCGATTCGCTGCTAATAGCAGACCTGGAACTGGATTTCGGGATCAAGAGAGAGAAAAACAACGAAAGAATCCTTGCCGGACTCAATGAAGAGTCCTTCCGGATTGCCATTGATGACATAGAGATGCGCCTGGCGTTCTAATCGATGACAATTATGGAGTATTGGGAATTTTACTATACCGGGGACGACAGCGACGATTGAGACATTACCGGATTTCGTGGAATGGTTCAAGGAAGTCCTGGAAGGGACGAAAAAAGCGGGCGACTGGTGTCGTCCGCTTTGGAAGCTCCCCTTCTAGGACTTGAACCTAGGACCCCCTGATTAACAGTCAGGTGCTC